>USBV01000022.1 GCA_900553055.1 uncultured Phascolarctobacterium sp. | reverse complement strand
AGGGGCTGACTGGTGCACACCATGCCGCGGCGCGCGTAAATGACGCGGCGGCGGGAGGTGTAGGGATAGTCTTGTCCATCAAAATTAAACTTCATCAGGGCATACCTCCGGAAAGTATTTGTTTTATTTACATTTCGGTCTAAGCTCCGGCGGCAGCATGGGGCAAGCGTCGTGAATGGATTCGCTCACGGGGTTTACATGCACCATGCAGTGCTTAACGAGCGGGAAATTAGCTTCAATAGCAGTATGCACGGTTTCGGCAATGGTGTGCGCCTGTAAAAGCGTCAAATCGTCCTTCACGCTGATTTCTACATCCACATAAATGCGACTGCCAAACATGCGGGTATAGAGGCTATCCATATGCTCCACACCTGGCACACGCTCAATGAGCTCCTCTAATTTCTTGGTGGTTTCCTCATCACTGGAGTGGTCCACCATTTTATCCATAGCATCCTTAAAAACTTCATAAGCAGCCTGCAAAATCATCAGGCAAATAATCAAGCTAGCTACGGGGTCCAGCACAGGATAGCCCATGCGTGCGCCCAAAATGCCCACAAAGGAGCCAATAGAGGACAGCGCATCACTACGATGATGCCAAGCATCTGCCATCAAGGCGCCGGAATTAATCTTTTGTGCCGCATTGCGCGTGTACCAGAACATGCCCTCCTTCACGACGATGGAAAGTACTGCTGCCCACAAAGCGAGCTGACCGGGGATAACCAAATCAGCGGCATCGGTGTGAAAAATCTTTTCGTAGCCGCTATAACCGATGCCCAACGCAACTAACGTGAGCATGCAAGCCAAAATAATAGCTGCCACGCACTCCATGCGCTCATGACCATATTGATGCTCGTCATCAGAAGCCTTATTGGACAATTTTACGCCCGCCATAACAACAAAGGTGCTGAACACGTCGGAAGCTGAGTGAACACCGTCGGAAATCATGGCTGCAGATTGGGCCATAAAGCCTGCGGCCAGCTTAGCCAAGCTTAGCACCAGGTTAGCCACGATGCTGTTTAAGGAAACAATCATGGCAATGTGTTCTTCTTCATTTGCATACTTCATTAATAAAACCTCCTCTAAATCTTTGCTCTGCAGACACGATAGAAAAAGCGCCTGCGGAATAGTAATTAACTGTCCCGCAGACGCTGATTATTTGTCTGCTGCCCAAAGGGCCCGGCTGCAAAAACCTAGTAGAGGTAGACCGCCTGATCAGTTTGTACTGTAGCTAATAACGCAGTGCAAAGAGATTATCGATAGTATAAGCGGTTAGCAGCGGCTTTGTCAAGATTTTTTAATCTTCTTGGGAAATTCTTACGCAAGAGGCAGTAACAGCTCTGTGCCAGCCATGCAAAAGCTTCACGCGCTTTTGCTCATCCATATTGGGCGCAAAGGTTTTGGCGATTTCATGGTTTTGCTTAATCGCATCCTTGCTTTCCCAATAGCCCACGGCCAAGCCTGCCAAATAAGCAGCGCCCATGGCAGTAGTTTCGATGGTGCTCGGACGAGCCACCTTCGCATTCATGATATCGGCCTGGAACTGCATCAGAAAATTGTTAGCGCACGCGCCGCCATCCACCTGCAGGGAGGCCAGCTTGATGCCACTGTCGTCCTGCATAGCCTGCAGCACATCGTTTACCTGATATGCAATGGATTCCAGCGTTGCGCGCACGATATGGTTGCGGTTGACACCGCGGGTGAGTCCAACAAGAGCGCCACGCGCATATTGGTTCCAATAGGGAGCGCCCAAGCCTACAAAGGCCGGCACCATATAGCAGCCATTAGTGTTCTCTACCGCCGTGGCCATGGCCTCGGATTCGGCGGAGGTGCGGATTATGCCCAGCTGGTCACGCAGCCATTGCACAGCTGCACCAGCCACGAAAATGGAGCCCTCTAAGGCATATTCCACCTTGCCATCCACGCCCCAGGCGATGGTGGTTACAAGGCCATTTTTAGATGTTACAGGCTTTTCGCCGGTGTTCATCAAGAGGAAGCCGCCCGTGCCATATGTATTCTTGGCCTCGCCGGGAGCAAAGCAGGTTTGGCCAAAAAGTGCGCACTGTTGGTCACCGGCAGCGCCGGAGATAGGAATTTGATATTCAAAGAGCTTAGCGTCGGTTTGACCATAAACGCAGCTAGAGGGCTTAACCTCGGGCAGCATGTCCTTCGGCACACCCAAAATCGTGAGAATTTCCTCATCCCACTTCAGCTCGTGAATATTATACATCAAGGTGCGGGAAGCATTGGAATAGTCGGTTACGTGCACCTTGCCACCGGTGAGCTTCCAAATAATCCAGGTATCAATAGTACCGAAAAGCAAGCGACCAGCGTCAGCCTTTTCGCGCACACCGGGGACATTTTCTAAAATCCAGTGCAGCTTGGTGCCGGAAAAATATGCATCCAAAACAAGGCCGGTTTTTTCGCGGAACATTTGGGAATAGCCCTTCATCTTCAGCAAATCGCAATATTCCGCAGTGCGGCGACACTGCCACACGATAGCCTTATAAACAGGGCGACCGGTCACCTTATCCCACACGACGGTGGTTTCGCGTTGGTTGGTGATGCCAATGCCAGCGATATCGGCGGGAGTAACATTCAGCTTGCTCATGGCCTCGTACATCAGGCCTAATTGCGTAGCCCAAATTTCTTCCGCATCATGCTCTACCCAGCCGGGCTGGGGAAAATATTGAGTGAACTCCTTTTGCGCCACGCTGCAAATTTCACCCTCATGGTTAAAGAGGATGGCACGGCAGCTGGTGGTGCCCAAATCAAGAGCCATAATATATTTCTTATGCATATACTCACGTCCTTTTTATAGATTGGGCAGGAACAGAATCAGGCCCGGCCAATAGGTTACAATTACCAAGGTAACGAGAAGCGCGATAATAAAGGGCAAGCACTCCTTCATAAAATGTCCTAGCGGTGTTTCGGTAATCGCGCACACTGTGAACATCATGGAGCCAAAGGGCGGGGTTAAACCACCAATCATGATGTTAACGATGCAAATGATACCAAAATGCACGGGGTCAACGCCCAATTGCTTCACAACGGGCACCAGCAAGGGCGACAAAATAATCAGTGCAGCGCCGCCTTCGAGGAACATGCCCAAAACCAGCAGCAGCACATTGATTAATGCCAGCATCACATAAGGATTGCGGGTGAAGTCCAGCATGCCGGTGGTAATAGCTTGGGGAATGCGCTCCCAGTTCATGTAATAACCAAAAAAGGAAGCGGCCACGATAATCAGTGTTACGGAGGAGGTTCCATAAATGGTCTCCTTCATAATAGGCCACACATGCTCCCATTTTAAGCGTCTATAAATAATAGCACTAACAAAAATGCAGTACACAACGGCCACAGCGCCCGCCTCGGACGGGGTGAACATGCCCATGCGCAGGCCGGCAATAATGCCAAAGGGGAAGAGCAAAGCCCAAATGGAATCCTTGAGCTGGGCAAAGATTTCGCCCATGGTGGCTCTGCGCTCACGCGTTGCCTTGTAGCCACGCTTTTTGGAAATAAAGTGTACTGTTATCATCAAGGCCACTGCCATCAATACGCCGGGCACATAACCAGCGATAAACATCTTGGTTACGGATACGTTAGCGATTAAGGCGTAAATAATAAGGTTAATGCCAGGCGGAATAACCGGCGTTACAGCAGAGGAGGCAGCAGTAATAGCCGCAGCAAAGCCCTTGTTGTAGCCGCGCTTTTCCATTTCCGGCACCAGCATTTTAGATTGCATAGCTGCGTCGGCGTTAGCAGAGCCGGATACGCCGCCCATCAACAGGGAAAGCAGCACGTTAACCTGGGCCAAGCCACCACTAAAGTGTCCGGTTAGCACCTCGGTAAACTTTAAAAGCTTTTCACTAATGCCGGCAAAATTCATAATACTGCCCGCCATGATGAAAAAGGGAATCGCTAAAAGCGGGAAGGATTGGCAGCTTCTGATAATGCTTTGGAAGAGCAAATGCGTCGGCGAAGTAGTATCAATAAAGGTAAAATAGGAGCTGGCTGCACCAAACAGGGCAAAGGCAATGGGAATGCCTGCAAAGTACAGCACAAATACGATAAGGACGGGTAAATAAGCCATTATGCATTCCCCTCCTTTTTACCACAGAAATCTTCATAAACAAAAAGCACAGAATAAATGGTCATCATAAAGAAAGCAATTACCACAGCGGCGGTGATATAGGCAGAGGAAATGCCCATAACCGGAGTCAGCTTGGTGTAGGATTTAGAAATGAAGACCACTGATAAATAGAACATATAGGCATTGAGTACGACCAAAATAATGTCCATTAAAGTAGCTATGCCACGTCTTAAAGCAGGCGGCAGCATATTCACTACAATATCCACGCCCACATGGCCACGACGCTTGAAGCAGGCAATGGCGCCAATGAAAACGGACCAAACAAAGCAGCCAGTGGCTACCTCCTCGGACCATACCATGCCCATATTAAAGAAATAACGACAGATAATGTTCAGAACTACCAATGCAGTGGTTATAATCAAAAAACCGGCTGCAATGAGCTCTTCAGCATTTTTTAAAACGAACTTCATAGTATTCAGAGCCTCACGAATCATCAACAAATTACAAAATAGTAGGATAAAGACTGTAAAAGGGACTGCCGAAACAGTCCCTTTAAATCATTGCACCACTTGATTATTTTTTCAGGTTTTTGCGGATCTTTTCCAACTCAGCCTTCATAGCCTTGTAGGTGCCAGGTTTTACGCCTTCTTTAGCTTCCATGTTTTCATAGATGGGCAGAATAGCTTTATCGAATTTTTCATGGTCAACTTCGTTGAATTTAACGCCCTTGGATTCCAGCTCAGCTTTAACCTTGTTGTAGGAATCGCTGGAAATCTTCAGCATTTCGGGGCCGCCCTTTCTGAACTCTTCGATAACAATCTTGCGGTCAGCTTCAGGAATGCTGTTCAGCACTTTAGTGTTGATGTAAACGCCGCAGGTGCCCAGCAAATGGCGGGTGAAAGCAACGTTCTTAACATGCTCATAGCATTTGGTGCCGATATTGGTGAATTCGGAGCCTTCCAAGCCGTCAACAACCTTTTGAGAAACTGCAGGCAGAGTTTCGGACCAGGGCAGAGCAGTTGCGGTTGCGCCCATGTAATTGATGGTATCAACATAAACCTTGGATTTCGGAGTGCGCAGCTTCATGCCCTTCAAATCTTCCGGAGTCTTGATAACCTTGTTGGTCATAACATTACGGAAGCCAAATACATAGTCCAGAGCCAGAACGGTGATGTTCTTCTTTTCAGCATCAGCCTTCATCTTAGCCAGCATATCGCTGTTGCACAGTACTTCGTATTCTTCAAAGCTTTGGAACATCATGGGGCCAGCAAATACCTTGAATTCGGGAACATAATCGCCCAAATAGGACGGGTCTTCTACGGAAATAAAGTTAGCGCCTTGTGCTACTTGCTCCAAGCCATCCTTGTAGGTAGCCAATTGTCCTTGGCCAAAGCATTGGATTTCTACACGGCCTTGAGTTTTTTCCTTAATGCGGCCAGCTACCAGCTCCATGGATTTGTAGAGTTGCTCATCAGGGGAGAAAACGTGGCTCAATTTCAGCACGATTTTCTTATCGGCAGCTGCCTTCTTTTCGTCCTTTTTGTCGCCGCCGCAGCCAGCCAGCGCCAGCATCATTACTGCCATCAGCAATAAAGCAATTATCTTTTTCATATTATTCCTCCTCAACCTCGTTGTTGAATAATAAGGTAATATCTACGGAGCGCACCTCCGCATTTTTCCATGTCTTAATCTTAACATTGCTTCACAAATATGTCAATAATTTTACGAAAACCGCGTAAATTGTCCCCTTAAAGCACAAAAAATCGAGAGCTTTTTCTGCTTGAAGTGCAGTTTTTGCTCTCGATTTTGGGAATCATTATTAATTCATACATGGGGTGCTTCAGCTGCTACAAATTCCACAGCGGTGTAGAGCGTTTGTGGCAGCATCCCCTGCTCATCCTCTAAGGAAACCATCGTCAATAATAAGGCTATTCCTAACAGAAGGAACATTTTATCTGAGTTTGTTAAAGCTAATTTCATATTACTTGCCCCTCTCGTAGCTTATGATAGTAGTTTAACAGAGTAATATGAAATCAAGATTAAGAAAAGGTAAAGTTTGTGCAAAAACAGCTTTATTTAATGCTAGCCTTGAATTTAAGCACAATTGCTAAAGCCAAGCTCAGTACAAAGAAGCCGCTAAAGAAATACAGCGTTACGCTGTAGCTATGCGTGCGCTCGTACAGCTGGCTCAGCAGCAAGGGGCCCGCGATGCCCGCCAAGCCCCAGGCAGTCAGGATGCGACCATGGATAGCGCTGAGCTGCTTGGTGCCATAGATATCACTCAAATAGGCCGGCATGCAGGAAAAGCCACCGCCGTAGCAGGTAATGATGATAAAAATCAAGGCTTGGAACATGAAGCTACCCTGCACACCTGCCAAAAGGTAGAAGGCTACAATTTCAATCGCAAAAAAGGCAATGTAAGTATTGCGACGACCAATATAGTCGGAAATAGTGGACCACACAATGCGCCCGCCGCCATTTAAGAGGCCGATGATGCCCACCATGGAAGCAGCGGCCATGGGCGACATTTGGATAACCTCCTGCGCCATGGGCGAAGCTACAGCCAAAAGGCCAATACCGCAGGTGATATTAGTAAAAAACACCCACCACAGCGCATAAAACTGCCATGTTCGCATTGCTTCCTTCACAGTGTATTGCTTGGGTTGATTAGCCTCTAGCTGCACCTTGTGGGTACCCTTGCTACTAATAGAAGCAGCCTTGGGCGGCTCTAAATAAAGCGCGGAGCACACCATAACGATAACGTAAGCGCAGCCCATGATGATAAAGTTGGCTACTAAGCCATACTTGGCAATTAAAAGCTGCATTACAGGACCGGCGATGAGGCTGGCAAAGCCAAAGCCCATGATGGCAAGGCCTGTCGCCAAGCCACGGTTGTTAGGGAACCACTTGACAAGTGTTGAAACGGGAGTGATATAGCCAGTACCCAGGCCTATGCCGCCGATAACGCCGTAGAATAAATAGAGCAGCGCTAGGCTGTGCTGGCTTAAAGCGTAGGCCGTGCCCAGCATGCCACTGCCAAAGAAGGCGGCGGCGATGAGGCCGCTTTTGCGCGGGCCCAAGCGCTCCACATAGGTGCCCAAAAAGCCTGCGGAGGTGCCTAAGAATAAAATTGCTAAGCTAAAGGTCCAGGTTACCTGCTGCAGGGTGAAGCCCATCGCCTCCATGATAGGACGAGTGAGCACGCTCCAGGCGTAAACGGAGCCGATGGAAATGTGGATGCCGATGGCTGCTAACACGATGAGCCATCTGTTTTTGGTTTGCTGCATTGTGATTACCTCTTTTCTTAAGCATTTTGTAATAGGAAAACAAAAAGCAGCATGCGTCCAGACTTTTTCATAACTACACACTTCACCATAGGGAATATGTGCAAGCAATAAAAAAGTCTGGGCAGCAGCTGCTTGCCCAGACGGTCGGCTATGCCACAATACAGTCCACGTGGTAAACTCCACTCATCCGTCAGAACATGTATTGCTGTTTTTAAGTTGTACCTATATTATAGCCTATTATATGCAATTGTCAAGATAAGGTAGTGAAAAAATCATGTATACACAATATCTAGTTGTGTGCAGCTCAAACTGGCGCACACTTAGTGCTTAGCAAAATCCTCCTTAGTGGGATGCAGCGGGCAGGCACCCTTACCACAGGAGCCACAGCCGATACATTTACCACTTTTATGTGCACTAGAAGTCAATTTAAACGCCAGATAAGCTGCTCCGGCAATAATAACGCCTACAAGTATAGTTGCCATGCTAACACCTCCATTTATTTAATTATATCATATTTAGAGCATTATGCTTCCACGCTCAAAACATTTTTGCTGCCTTTTTTTGCGGGACGGAACAAGAGATACAGGAAGCCCACCAAAAGAACTACCGCCACAGCTGTGCCTGCGTTGAAGACTTCGCCGCCCACGAAAACGCGACCTAATTGATACATTACTAAGCACACGCTATATGCATACAGGTTTTGGAAAAGGATGGTGCACAGCGTCCATTTTTTGCTGTTCATTTCCTGACCCATGGTGGAAATCGCTGCCAAGCAGGGGGAATCCAGCAAATTGAAAACTAAGAAGGAGAAGGCTGCTACCGCGCTGGAGAACATAGCTAAAACTGCATTCCACAAACCGGGCTCCTCCTCAGTAGCTTCGGCAAGACCAACTAAAATAGCCATGGTGCTAACGATTGCTTCCTTGGCCACGAAGCCCGAGAAGGCTGCGGCCACGGCCTGCCAGCTATTGAAGCCCAGGGGTGCGAAAATTGGAGCTAAGGTGTTGCCGATAACGGCGATAAAGCTTTGCTCAGTTTCTTCCACCAGGGTTAAGCTACCTTCAACCACGCCAAAGCTTGCCAGGAACCACATGGCTACGCAGCACAGGAAGATTACGGTACCGGCTTTCACTAGGAAGCCTGCTACGCGCTCCCAGGTGTGCAGGAAAAGGTTTTTCGTAGCCGGGAAGTGATACGGGGGCAGCTCCATAACAAAAGGAGCAGGGTCGCCAGCGAAAAGCTCGCTCTTTTTGAGGATAATGCAGCTGGTTACCACAGCAAAGAAGCCGATAAAGTACATCAATGGAGCCATGTACCAATCCCCGCCCATAATTGCACCGCTCAAGAGAGCGATAACGGGCAGCTTAGCGCTGCAGGGAATGAAGGTGGTGGTCATGATGGTCAAGCGACGGTCCTTTTCGTTTTCAATGGTGCGGCTGGCCATGATGCCAGGCACGCCGCAGCCAGAGGAAATCAACAGCGGAATGAAGCTCTTGCCGCTCATACCAAACTGACGGAAAAATCTATCCATAATGAAGGCCACACGCGCCATATAACCGCAGTCTTCTAAGAAGCTTAACAGCAGAAACACTATCGCCATTTGCGGTGCAAAGCCTAAGGGAGCGCTAATGCCGCCGATGATGCCATCAACGACGAGGGAGACCATCCAATCCTCGGTGCCAGCTGCCTCCAGCTTTTCTTGTACCCAAGGCTGAATCCATTCGCCAAATAGAGTATCGTTAGTAAAGTCGGTAACAATAGTACCCAGGGAATCGATAGCGATGTAATAAACAAGGAACATTACTGCTGCGAAGATGGGCAGAGCCAGAAAGCGATTAGTGACAATGCGGTCGATTTTGTCGGAGGTGGTGAGTCCCACATTGCCCTTCACCACAGCCGCTGCCTTAAGCTTAGCAATGTAGCTATAGCGCTCGTTGGTAATAATGCTTTCGCTATCATCATCCAGCTGCTCCTCGCACATAGTCACGATATCATCCAAGCGTTGCTTTTCGGCTTCGGTAAAATTAAGTGCAGCCAAAACCTTAGCATCACGCTCAAAGATTTTTACTGCCAAATAACGCTCACTGGAGCCGGCGATTTTATTGCCTGCCTCTTTTTTGATGGCCTTGAGCGCGTCCTCTACCTCGTCAGAGAATCGCACATAGTTAGGTGCGCCGCCTTGTGCTGCAGCAATAGCTGCTTGCGCCGCATTTTGGGTTCCTTCGCCACGTAAAGCGGAGGTTTCCACTATGGTGCAGCCCAACTCCTTTTGCAAGCGTGCTATATCTAGATTATCCCCGTTTTTGCGCACAATATCCATCATATTCATGGCAATGGTAACGGGGATGCCCATTTCGATAAGCTGGGTAGTTAAGTACAAATTACGCTCAATATTGGAGCCATCCACGATATTTAAAATAGCATCCACCTTATCCTCAAGCAGATAGTTACGAGAAATTACTTCTTCTAGAGTATAAGGGGACAGAGAATAAATGCCTGGCAGGTCGGTGATGATAACATTTTCGTTACCCTTGAAGCGACCTTCCTTTTTTTCTACAGTAACGCCGGGCCAGTTGCCCACATATTGCTTAGAGCCGGTCAGCTCGTTAAACATGGTGGTTTTGCCACAGTTGGGGTTACCAACCAAAGCTATTTTTAAAGCTTGCATCATACGCCTCCTACTCCACGATAATATTTGCGGCTTCATCCTTGCGCAGGCTCAGCTCGTAGCCACGCACAGTAACCTCAATCGGATCGCCTAAGGGAGCGACTCTGCGCACTAAAACCTCCACGCCTTTGGTCACGCCCATATCCATAATGCGGCGCTTTAAAGCACCCTCACCACTTAATCTTTTCACGATAGCCTTGTCGCCCACGGCAACATCCTTTAGTGTTTTCATAAGTCCCTCCTTAACAACAATAAACTCCAATGCTTATAATTTATCCTAAAGCTTTACTCGTTAGTTTCCTCAAGCGCCAACATTTTCTCCAAAGCTGGAGATTTTGAAAGTGCATATATTCCCGTCAACAGCTTTAGATGAAAATCTTGCCTGCCATCACCTTACTCAATGCGACGCGGGCATCCTTCACATTCACGATTAGGTTACCGGCAAATTCGTTCACGACCGTGATTTCGGCGCCCTCCACAAACCCCATGCTTTCTAAAAAGCGCTTTGTTTCGCCTTTACCTCGCACCGCTATGATTTTATTCTGTTCACCTGGCTTAGCCAATAATAAAGGCATCATCTTCCCTCCACCCTTTCGTGTGAAATCCTTTTGCTTATAGCTTCATTATGCATGTAAGCAATCGCTAACTCAACAATAAAAATATACGTAGTTAGGACGATCTAACTACGTGATATAGTTTACAACAGCTTTATGTGGTTGTCAATAGTAATTTGTGAAAAGTTTTAGCTAATCATTAGATAAGGTTAGCAATTGATTACTCCAATAATAAAGACAACAACACAGGCACCAACAGCGATAAGATTAACCCGTTGATAAAAGCAAACATGCCGGTCTGCATGCCAGCGCCACGAATAACTAAGGGCAGCAGCGAATCCATCGTCCCCGCGCCACCGGGCGCAATGCACATCAGCTTGCTCCACCTCGCCAAAAGCGGAATAAGCACAAAGCTCGATACCTCGCGCAGCATATTAGCCAAAAAGGCCACCGCGCCCAGCTCCGTGCTATATAACGTACTAATAACAACGGAGGAAAGACTGTACCAGCCCAGGCCCGAGCCCACTAAAATTGAATCGTAGACAGATAAGCCAGTGAGGAAATGACTCACATAGGCCCCGCCCAAGCTGCCAATCACCACGCCCGTGGGCAATGCCAGCGCTAAGGCCAAATTCTTAGGCGTGCAAATTTGCTTGAGCAAGCGGCGATTGCTGCCGATTTCGATACCAGCCACAAAGCCCATAAAATCCAGCGCCGCCATTAACGTTTCGTCCAACATGGGCTTAGCTGTTACATCCAAAAACATATACCCCAGCACCATGCCCACCACAATTGTTCCTAATAAAGCACAAACCATACCCAAAACTCCATTTCACAAACTAAGTGCAGTATTCTTCGAGAAAAATCCAGCCTATTCTGCCTCGTTTTCCTTGTCAAAATTGGGCGCCAGCGCCTTAATAATCACGTAAAACATTAACATGGAGCCCAGAATCGCACTGCTCCCCAAAATAAAAGCCTGCTTGCCTAGCACGGGAATCTTAGCCAGCATTTCCTTATCGCAACCAATTTTCGCACCCAAGCAAAGCAAAATAATAAATAAGCACACCGTGGAAATGCGGTTCAGCCACAGCTACGTTTTATAATTAAAAACATCCAGCCAGCCCAGCACAATCCCTGCAGTGATGGCGCAAATGATAATTGTCATGCAAAAGCCCCCTTTGCGTTAGCTATCTTTATATTATACCCCATAGCAAGCGCTTTGCGAAATGATATTTTATAAATAGCAAAACCCCCGCAGCCACAGCCACGAGGGTTAAATTCATGTTTACTTTAAAAGGACTTACAAAACATTGAAGCCCTTTATATATTATGCATTATCGCGTTTTTCTTACTCTTCGGGCTCGTAGACGGACAGTGCCTCCAAAGCCAACGCATAGCCTGCAAAGCCCAGGCCGCAAATTTGGCCCACGCAGCCAGCCACAGTAACAGAATGATGGCGGAACTCCTCGCGCTTGTGGATATTGCTGATGTGCACCTCAATGGCGGGAAGATTAACTGCCTTCAGCGCATCAAGAATGGCTACGCTATAGTGCGTGAACGCTGCCGGATTAATGACAATGCCATCAAACTGGCCGTAAGCCTTTTGAATGGCGGTGACGATGTCGCCCTCGTAATTGCTTTGCAAAAGCTCCACTTCCACACCCAAGCGAGCTGCTGCCGAGCGAATATAGGCGCACAGGCTCTCATAATCGCGACGGCCATAAATAGCCTTTTCGCGTGTACCCAGCATATTGATATTAGGACCGTTTAATACTAAAATTCTCCGCATAATCTCACACCCTCAATCTGCAATCAGTAGGCAATTTGCTTAGCATAGCTTTCTAGCGCCGCTAGCGTTCTGCCAAAATCACCGCTATTGGTTATTATTTTATCAGCATATTTGCGATATAAATCGATGCGCTCCTCATACAGCTTAAAGATGCGCTTCTTATCCGCAGCCAAGAGCGGGCGCGCATCACCTTCAATATTGCCCAAAATCTGCTCGGGCTTGCGGTCCAAAAAAAACACCACGCCCTTGCGCTTCATCAGCTCCATATTTTCGGCGCGCTTTACTGCGCCACCGCCAGTAGCGATAACAACGCCCTCCAGCTCTGCTAAATAGGCTAACGTGCGCGTTTCTGCGGCACGAAAAGCATCCTCGCTTTCAGCGAAGAAATCCTTGATCGTGCGCGCTTCGCGCTCCTCCAGCACTGTATCCGCATCATAAAAGCTGCGTCCCATTTTTTTAGCCAAACGCTTGCCAAAGGTGCTTTTGCCACAGCCGGGCATGCCAATCAAAACAATATTTTTCATATTCTTTTCTCCAGCTCGCTCATGATGCGCACGATTAAATCGCTGTCGTAGCGCTCGCCCTGCCAAATTTCCTGCGCTGCCACAGCCTGTGCCACCAGCATAAAAAGGCCGTTCACAGCCTTATTGCCAGCCTCAGCTGCCTGCTTTAAGAACAGCGTTTGCGCAGGATTATAAATCAAATCTACGCTAGCGTTAAAGGCGAAGCTAACCTCGGCGCTCACGGGAGCAGCTTCCACCTTGGGGAACATACCCACGGGCGTACAGTTCACAAGCACATCGCCCTGCAAGGCATCCAAGCGAGCGTAGTCAATCACTTTAATTTTGGGCGCGATTTTGGCAAAATGCGAATCAACTCGATACACATCCCTAGTTACCAAATACAGCTTGGCACATTTTTTATCTGCCAAATATTTAACCACGGCCCGCGCTGCTCCGCCAGTGCCCAGCACGGCACACACCTTGCCGTTCACCTTAATATCATTATATTCCAGCATGCGACCAAAGCCAAAATAGTCGGTGTTGTAGCCAAGGGCGCCCTCCGGCGTAAATTTAATGGTATTTACAGCACCGATAGCAGCTGCTTCAGGTGCAATTTCATCAAGCAAGGGCATCACGTGCAGCTTATGAGGAATGGTCACATTCGTGCCAACAAAGCCCTCGCGCAGCTTGCCCATCAGCTCCGGCAACGCCTCCAGCTCCGTTTCTAAAAGCTCGTAGCTACCAGTCTTGCCTGTATACTCAAAAAAAAGCTGGTGAATAGCGGGGCTCAGGCTGTGCCCAAGCTTGCCGCCAATTAAACCAAATTTATTACTCATGGCCTACTCCTTCTTCTCGTAGGCACGATAATTGCCTAAAATCTTCACATAGGTGCTCTTAGAGCGCACCTCGTCTATAACATCTGCAACCAAAGGATCGGAAAGATTGCCGGTCACATCAATGAAGAAGAAATATTCCCAGGACTTGCCCACCATAGGACGGGATTCCAAGTTCATCAGATTTAGGCCCGTATGATAGAAGCTAGCCAGCATTTTATAAAGGGAGCCAGTTTCGTGCTTTACAGCTACAATTAAGGTGATTTTATTAGCATTAGGAATAATTTCCGGACGCTTAGCGATGATAATGAAACGAGTGTAGTTGTTATTGTTGCTATTGATAGCAGGAGCAATGATCTTTAAGTTGTACAAATCAGCCGCTGCCTTGCCTGCTACAGCACCCAAGGTGATATCCTGCTTTTCGGCAACCTCTTCCGCACTCTTAGAGGTGCTAAAGAAGGGAATTTGCTCCATGTGCGGATAGTCACGGAAGAAGTCCTTGCTCTGTTTAAAGCCCTGCGGATGGGAATAAACAGTTTTGATGCTCTGCAAGGTTGCACCCTCGCAGCCCAACAAATTCTGCTCGATTTTTACACATTGCTCGCCCACGATGTGGCAATCGTATTGGCGCAGCAGGTCATAAACCTCGGTAATACCGCCGGTGGAGCTGTTTTCGATGGGCAGCACGGCGTAATCCATATCGCCATTGGAAATACTTGTGATAACATCTTCGAAGGTGTTGTAATGATGACGATTAAATTTGCGACCGCGGAAAAAATCCTCCAGTGCCTGATGCGTAAAGGAGCCGGCCGGGCCGAAGCATGCTACCTCAAAGGTTCTATCGGAGGGCTCGGCAAGTGCAGTTTCCTCCAGCACGCAGGCTTGGTCGATAATGCCGCGCATAATATTCTTTACGGCAATGGAATAATCCTTGTTTTCCAAAAGGCTGGCCACCTTAGCGATAACCTTAGCCTCGCGGTTTTTGTCCTTCACGGGCATGCCCTTGGATTTTTTATAGGCCGCTACCTGCATTACCAGCTGCAAGCGTTTTTCTAAAACCTCAGCGAGTTGGCTATCGGCCTTGTCTATTTCTTTACGAATTAATTCTAAATCCAGTTCCTGCATCTTACTTCTCCCATTTCTTCGCTTCGATTAGTAAATCCCACAGCGTCCACGCAGTCACAGCCTCAATTACGGGCACAGCGCGTTGCACAATGCAGGGGTCATGACGACCAACAACGGTCAAGGTAGTGTCGCTTTGCTCGGCGAGGCTCACGGTTTTTTGCTCCCTTGAGATGGAGGGCGTGGGCTTCATAGCCACGCGGAACACTAGGGGCATACCATTGGTTAAGCCGCCGGTGATGCCGCCGTTATGATTTGTGTAACAGCGCACCTTGCCTTCTTCGTAGTGCATTTGGTCATTGGCTTCTGCACCGGTAAGCTGAGCAAAGCCAAAGCCTTCGCCGAATTCGATGCCCTTTACTGCGGGCACGGAAAAAAGAATTTGGCTGAGG
>USBV01000021.1 GCA_900553055.1 uncultured Phascolarctobacterium sp. | reverse complement strand
TTCCCACATATGCATCAAGATGCTGCGACCGGTGGGCATGCGGTAGGCGGGGAGCTCCATGACGAAGGGCACGGGCTTGCCGCTGAAAACGAAGCCGTTTAAGAGTGCGCCTGTGAGCACGGCGATGACCACGCCCAAAAGGTAAATAGAAAGCATGACTAGGGCCCCCGTGTGTGGGAAGAATGCCCCGATAAAGATGCCGTAGACTGAAAGCTTCGCACTGCAGCTCATGAAGGGGGTGAGCATAATGGTCATTTTGCGGTCGCGCTCGCTGGCCAATGTTCTCGTCGCCATGATGGCAGGCACACTACAGCCAAAGCCGATGATAAGGGGGATGAAGGAGGAGCCTGAAAGGCCGATTTTGCGCAAGAGCTTGTCCATCACAAAGGCTACCCGGGACATATAACCGCTGTCCTCTAAAAGAGACAGGAAAAAGAACAGGGTAACGATGGTGGGAATAAAGGAAAGCACGCTGCAGACACCGGCAAATACACCGTCGATAATTAAGGAGTGCATAGCGGGGTTAATGCCAAATCTGCTTAGGGCTGCATCGGCAGCAGCAGTAAGGCTGTCTAGGGCATTACTCAAAAGTCCGCTTAAAAAGGCGCCGATAACGTCAAAGGTAAGGTAGAAGACAGCGCCAATAATGAGAATAAAGATGGGAATGCTTAAATATTTATGGGTTAAGTAGTAATCTAGGCGCACACTACGGCGTTGGGCCTCGGTATCCTGGGGCTTGTGCACGGTGCGCATGCATAAATCCTCAATATAGGCATAACGCATATCCGCAAGGGCGGCCTCTCGGTCCGTATTGAGGGCATTTTCCATTTCCTGGGTAAAATGGCCTACAATGTCCCTTTCGTTCGCAGAAAGCTGCAGCTCCTGCATGATATCCTCGTCGCCCTCCAATAGCTTGGTGGAGGTAAATCGCAGTGGTAGCCCTTTGCGGCGCACCTTTTCTTCAATCAAGTGAGCAACGGCATGGATGGCAGTGTGCACGGGACCAGAGCAAAAATCAAGTCGCTTAGGTAATGTGGCATCCTGAGCCACAGCAACAGTACGCTTGATAAGCTCGGCAACGCCTTCGCCACTATTGGCAGTGATGGGAATAACAGGGATGGTAAGCTGCTCCTCCAGCGCCTTAATATCGATGCTGCCACCACTAACGGTGAGCTCATCCATCATATTCAAGGCTAGCACCATGGGAATATTAAGCTCGATAAGCTGTAACGTTAGGTACAGACTACGCTCAATGTTGGTGGTATCAATAACGTTAATAATAGCACTGGGCTTATTATAAAGCAGTAAGTCGCGAGTAACAATTTCTTCAGAGGTATAGGGAGAGAGGGAATAAATGCCAGGCAAATCAATAACAGTGATGTCATTATTAGTGCGTAGCGCACCCTCTTTTTTTGCACCGTTACACCAGGAAAATTACCCACATGTTGGTTACTGCCTGTTAAATAGTTAAACAGAGTGCTTTTACCACAATTTTTATTGCCGACAAGGGCGAAATGTAGCTTCATGCTTCTTCCGCCTCCACTATAACTGTAATTTTGCTGGCTTCGGAAGCACGCAGCGTTAATTCGTAACGACGAATATATATTTCTAGCGGGTCACCTAAGGGAGCACGCTTGCGCACAATAACACGGGTGCGAGGAGTGAGCCCCATATCTAGCAAACGGCGGCGCAAAATACCCTCGCCACCAACATTCTGAATGATGCCTTCCTGACCTATCGGAAGCTTGTCTAAAGTAATTTGTGACATATTAAGACCTTCTATACTTATTTGTGATTTCAAGTTTAATTATATATGTCTTAAGGGACGATGTCAAACATAGTAAGAAGTGATTATATTCCTCTTTGTTATCTAGTTACAAATAAATTAAGAAAGAATTGAGAATGATTTCGTTGCTTAAAGCGAGCTTCTTGAAAATTGTTTGTTTTAGTTGTGAATTAAGTGTAGCTTACGCTAAAAAACACTTGACATTTAAGACTTAAAATGTATAATACTAATTAAGAACAATTTTTGATAAAGGATGATGACGATGGCTAAAAGAAATACTATTCAAAGACAACTTGTTATTGCAGCTGTACGTTTTTTAGCAAATCACCCTACTGCTGAAGAAGTGTATGACCGCATTACCATGGAGTATCCTGATATCAGCAAGGGTACTGTATATCGCAATCTGAACAGTCTTGTGGAAAGTGGCCTGCTGAGCAAGGTGTCCGTTCCTAGTGGCGCAGATCGTTTTGACCATATCCTGGCTAGACATTACCACATCAAGTGTACCGAATGCGGTAAATTTATGAACGTGGAAAATTTCGATTATATTCCTGATATGGATGCAAAGGTTGCAGCTGTAACTGGTTACAAAATGAATCACCACGATATCGTTTTCAGTGGCGTGTGCCCCGAATGTCAAAAGCTGGAGCATGTGCATGCTGAAAGCGAGAATGTTTTAGGTGAGGATAAAAACTAATTTCAATGGTTAATTTTGCCAAGGGCAATGATTAAGCTATAAAAATCAAGGAGGCTATACTCATGGAATTAAAGGGTAGCAAAACTGAACAAAATTTAATGACCGCTTTTGCTGGCGAGTCCCAAGCTCATGTAAAATATCAATATTATGCAAGTGCTGCTAAAAAAGAAGGCTACAACCAAATCGGTGCTATTTTTACTGAAACTGCTGGTAATGAAAAAGAGCATGCTAAGCTGTGGTTCAAGGCATTGCATGGTGGCAAGGTTCCCAAAACCATGGAAAACCTGCGCGATGCTGCTGCTGGCGAAAACTATGAATGGACCGAAATGTATGCTGAATTTGCTAAGACTGCTAAGGAAGAAGGCTTTGACCGCCTGGCAGAGCAATTTGCAGAAGTTGGCCAAATTGAAAAAGAGCATGAAGAACGCTATCGCGCTTTGATTGCTAATATTGAAAACGACCGTGTTTTCAAACGTGAAGAGAAAAAGGTTTGGATTTGCACCAACTGCGGTAAGATTGTAGTTGCTGAAGAAGCTCCTGAAAAATGCCCCGTTTGCGACCATCCCCAAGGCTATTTCGAACTCAAGGTTATCAATTACTAATTGCATAGCTTGCCCAAGTTTGGGCATAAAGAAGCGCTCTGCCACCGGCAGAGCGCTTTTTATATATCAGAATTTAGTCATCCACAGGCCGTGTAGATTGCAGTATGCATAGGCGGCAACAGGGAAATCATCCGGAGTTAGTGCGAAAATAAGCTGGGGCTTGTCGCCGGGATCCAAAATCTTGCGCTGACCGCCCTTATTGGTTTGCAAATAAACCCATTGAATATAATGCTCGGGAGTCATGGGGTGTTCGGTGCTGCCAACATGCACATGTACCATGTTACCATCAATGCAAACCTCAGGCACATGCTTTTCTTTGGCGGCATCCACAGTGTTGGGAACAAGCTCCTGCATTTCCTGGCCGCAGCAGGTAAGGGGCATTTTGCTATCAACTATCATACCAACAATATTGCCACATTTTTTACAGATAAAGAATTTGTGTGCTGTCATTTGCTATCACTCCTTTGCTAATTAGCTAGCTTATAGCTTTAATTTGACGACAACTCCATGATAGTCTCTTACTATCCATATTGTCTGTAATTAGATTATACAACATTAAACTAAAAATAGATAGCGTTTCACAAAGAGTTTTTATGTGTGTCTAGTTGGTGACAAAAATGCTCATGACCGTGTGGATGTTAAAACAGTAGAGCTTATGACTGAAAATGATTATGAACCTAGGGGTTGCACGGCTTTGCTTGATGCTGTTGGCGGAGCTATCAGGCATATTGGTAATGTACATAAATACGCTCGCAGGGAGGATGTGTCTGAAAAAACGATTTTTGTAATCATCACCGATGGTATGGAAAACGCAAGTCATAAGTATACATATGTCAGGCTACAGGAGATGATTAAACGTCAAAAGGAGAAATATGGCTGGAAATTTTTGTTCCTGGGTGCTAACATTGATGCTCCTAAGGAGGCAAGGCGCTTCGGCATTGACGAAAAGCGAGCTGTAACCTATAAGAATGATGGGGTAGGCGTACTCAATAATTATAAGGTGATTAGCGAAACCATGGAATGCTTGCGCTGCGGATGCGCAATGGAAGATTTTGATTTAGCAGTTGACAAAATGAGGAAAAAATTACTGATGATGTGCAAAAGAGAGGCAATTTTTGACAACTAGTTGACAAAATTCGACTAATCTTGCCAACTAAAAACGATAAACAACTTGAAATGTTGGCAAATTTATGTTATCATAAGGATGTGAAAACAAATTGTAAGAAAGATTGGGAGGCTTTAGGTATGCAAATAGAAGATTTACGCAAATTAGTTGACAAAATTCAGCATTTGCAATGCGAAATGCAAACCATCGAGCTCAAAGCTGCCAACAAAGGCTGCCCCACGCGTCTTTATAATACACTGTCTAGCTTTTCGAATCAGGATGAGGGCGGAATCATAATTTTTGGTTTAGACGAAAAGCATGATTACGCTGCTGTTGGTGTATATGACCCACAGGATTTGCAAAAAAAGGTAACGGAGCAATGTAAGCAAATGTCGCCAGCAGTGCGCGCTCTTTTTACAATATGCGAGCTTGGGGATAAGGTCATTGTGTCAGCCGAAATTCCCGGTGTCGATGTTGCTGAGCGTCCCTGCTTTTATCGCGGTACGGGCAGGTTAAGGGGTTCGTACATTCGTGTCGGTGATGCAGATGAGCCGATGAGTGAGTACGAGATTTATAGCTACGATGCTTTTCGTAAACGCATTCGCGATGATATACGTGAGGCGCCGGGCGCTAGACGTAGCTTTTTTAACGAAGAAAAGCTCAATGAATTTTTAAAGGCTGTAAAAAGAGACCGCAAGCGTCTCGCCATGCATGTTAGCGACGAAGATATTCTAGAATTAATGGGTGTTACTATCAATGGGCAGCCAACCTTGGCCGGTGAATTATGCTTTTCGAAATATCCTCAGGGCGTTTTTCCGCAGCTTTGTATAACTGCTGTGGCCTTGCCCGGTACGGTGATGGGGCAGCCAGGCCTAGAGGGTGAACGCTTTATTGATAATGAGCGCATCACGGGCACAATTGAAGAAATGCTAGATGAGGCTGTAGATTTTGTTAATCGCAATAGTCGCCACAGCACCATAATTGATGATAAAGGCAAACGAATAGATAGGGATGAATATCCTTTAAAGGCAGTGCGCGAAGCTATATTGAATGCGTTAGTGCATCGTGATTACAGCATCCATTCCGACAATGTGCCTGTGCGCCTGGAGCTGTACAAGGAACGCTTGGAAATTATTTCCAGCGGCGGCTTATATGGTCGTCTTACCTTGGATGTTCTTGGAAAAATGCGCCCGGATACGCGTAATAGTGCTTTAGCCAATATTTTAGAGCTAATGCACGTTACCGAAAATCGCTACAGTGGTATTCCCACAATTTACTATGAGTTAGAAAAGGCACAGCTGCCACCACCGGTTTTTGCTGTGCGTCAGGGAGAATTTGTAGTTATCTTCAAAAGCAAAATTGCTCAGGTTTATCAAATGCCTAAGCTTGAGCTTCCTTGTGTGCGGGAGTCTATAGAGCCTTATAATGCCAAGCATAAAAAGCAGCCTCTATCCTTAGATGAAAGGCTGCTAGAGTTTTGCGAGCAGCCGCGTTCGAGGCAAGAAATCATCGACTTCTTGGGCTTTTCTAGATTCTATTCTATGTCCAAAATTGTGCAGCCCTTGCTTGATGCGCATAAGCTGGCTTTGACCATGCCGGATAAGCCGAAAAGCTCTAAGCAGCGGTATGTGAAGGTAATATAAGCTGGATGAGTCTTTTAATTTAACTTGTAACGTGTGCTAGAAAGAGAGAAGAGCTATGGCAAAGCTATTTATTACTCCTTTAGGAAACAGCTGTCGCAAGAAATTTTGTGAAGAGCTACAAGAAATTGAATATGGCATAGGAGCTATCGTTCTGCCTAATCGCATAGTAATGGATGATGTTCGGAAAAAGTATGCCAATGTTGAGGCTATTGGTATTGATACTTTGGCTACCAAGATATTGAATATGAATGGGTATGTGACCTTTCACCAAATCAATAGGCGTAGTCAGGAGCTTATTGTAGAGGATTTCCTCCATACCTTGGCTGAACAAAAGCAGTTAGATTATTTTGGCGAGCTTATAGAGAAACATGGCTTTATTAAAGCCATGACCTCCTTAGTAGGCCAGCTTTCAAGAAGTGGTTCTACCCAACAAGAGATTATCAATGTTTTGTTAGACTGGGGTAGAAGTGGTAATTTAGGCCAAAAGGATAAAGAGGTAGCTCTGCTTTATCAATTTTACCGTCAATATTTAAAGAATAAGCAGTGGTTTGACCTGGAGGGTAAATATCGCTTGGCTCTATATGTTTTGCAGGATGAGCAAGCAAAGCTGCCTTGGCAACGGTTATACTTTTGTGATTTTTATAGCTATGATGCTTTGCAGCTGGAGCTTATCAAGGCTTTAAGCAAACGCTGTAAAGTACAGATAGGCTTGTGCTACGAAAAAAACCTTGAGGGAACAGAACGGGAGAAACTATTTGCTGCAACCAAGGCTACCTACATGGAATTAGAATCCTTTTGCTTTGATGAGGGAATCGAGCAATATGGCCCTGCATATGAAGCTGCTAAAGGATGTGCTCATTTAGCTCAAAACTTTGGCCTTCAATGTACTGCTATGCCTCAGAGTGATGCTGTACAGCTGTACTGCTTTACAAAGGAAGATCAGGAGCTGAGATATGCTCTGACACAGGTGAAGCAATTGCTAAAGAGTGGAGTTGCTCCGGAGCAAATTCTTATTACAGTGCGAGACTTAAAGCAATTTACGGGCCTGCGTCTCATAGCCGATGAATATGGTGTGCCCATTAATTTACCCCAGACGAGCAGTCTTGCTGTGCAGCCATTGACAGAAATGCTGTTGCTTTTATTAAGGGCAGTTGTGGACAACCATGATGGAGCTGAAGCCTATATTATGCTTTTAACAGCACCCATGGCTCGTGTCTTGCTACAAATCGATGGTGAAGCTATTAACCAATTACGACAAGAAAACTATTTTAAGTGTCGTAGCAGCGTGCAAGAAAAAATACGTGAAGAGGGTTTGCTGGACCATGTTATTCAGCAAATTGATACATTTTTACAGAATACAGCTACCAAAGCAGATATTGTAAGTTATGGAAAGCAGCTATTAGCTTTTTTAGAGCAGTTACAGCTAGAAAAAACCTTAGGCTTCTTGTACCAACAAGGGAAGCTAGAGCTCAAGGGGATGGGTTTGGTACTGCAAAACAAAAGATTATTAATCCAGACCATTCAGCAGTTGATGGAGGATTATGCAAGCTGCGGAATGGACGCAAAGCCCCTGACCTTACTCGAATGGCAACAGCTTGTGGTCGAGGCTGCACAGGAGGCCAATCTTGTAATTCAGCGAGGACGCTCCGATGGTGTTTTGCTTACGGAGGTAACCAATGTACAGGGACTGGATTATGATTATGTATTTGTGCTTGGCCTGCGTGAAGGTGTATTTCCCAAGGTAAATAATGAAAATTGGATTTATAATGACAAGGAGCGCAAGGAGTTGCAGGGAGCAGGTCTAGAGCTTCCCAATACGTCCTTGGCTTATGCTGAGGATGCAGGCTTTTTTGGCGCAACTATCGGCTGTGCTCGCAAACAGCTGGTGCTAAGCTATTATCAGGATGACCAGGCAGGAGCCAGTTCTTACGTAGGCTCAGTGCAAAGACTTTTTGTTGATGCTAAACCCCGTATGAATAGTGAAGGCGAGGCAGAGGAGCAGCAGGTAGCTATGAATCCGGTCAAAGCCTCTGCATCAGCGGAAGAATTGTCCCAAGCTTTACGCCCCATAAATGATGCGTGGCTACGAGAACATTGGGGCGAGCCTACCCTAGAAGCAGCTGCAGCTGATTATAGGCGCAGGGACAGTATGCAATATAATGGCATGCTAGGGGATAGTGATTTGCAAAAACAAGTAGCAAAAAATGTGGGAACAAGCTTCAGCGCTAGTGCCTTGGAGCTTTATGCTGCCTGCCCCTTCCAATATTTAGGACAGCGAGTATGGCGACAGCAGGAGTTTGCAGTTAAGGATGATGAGCTTACACCTCAGGATGAGGGCGATTTACTGCATCAGGTGCTGGCAAGCTTTACAAGGAAGCATTTAAATACGAGAATTTGGGAGCTACCCTTGAAAGATTTGGAGCAAGAATTGAAAGAGATTTTTGCAAAGGTTGCGCAGGAGGCATTAGAGCAGGGCAGAATAGTGAACAGCTTGCTATGGCAGGCGGAGGCACCTCGTATGCTCAATATGCTAATACGCTGGCTGCATTATGAATACGAGGATCAAAAGTACTGGAGCTTTACTCCCTGTGCCGTGGAATGGGATTTTAGCTCTAAAAATGGCAAGCCTTTGCACATGCGTCTCAATGATGGCACTAGAGTTTCCCTAAATGGACGCATCGATAGAATTGATAGTGATGGGCAACGATTATTTGTTACGGATTATAAGCGTAGCTCAGGGTCTGTGCCTAGCAGTAAGGATTTGGCAACGGGGTTTGATGTGCAGTTGCCCTTATATATGCTGGCTGTGGCAGGCCTTTATAAGGATGCTATTAGCGTGGCCGGTGGCTGTTATTATGTGCTGCAAAAGGGTGAGCGCAAGAGCAGTCTCTTGCTAGAGCCTGTTGCAAACGAGAATATTACTGACAGTAAACGTTATACCAAGGATATAAGCTCAAACTGGTTTAGCTTCCAGAGCTTCGCTCAAAAGCTGATTGCCGGGTATATTGAAGAAATTTATGCAGGCCATTTTGCCGTGGCACCTCGGAAAAGCTGCAGTGATTATTGTCAGCTGAAGGATATTTGTCGTTTGGCAGAGGTAGGACGGGCAGAAGGAGGCAGTGAAAATGAGTGATTTCAAGCTGAATAATGAACAAATGGCTGCCATATTAGCTATTGATAGTAATGTGTCCGTTTCTGCCGGTGCGGGCAGTGGTAAGACAAAGGTTTTAGTAGAGCGCTTCTTATATATTTTAGAACAGTCCATGCCTAAGAAGGATTCGCAGGGTGAGCTCAAGCTAGACGCTGGAAATATTTTGGCTATCACCTTCACCCGTAAGGCAGCAGGAGAGATGAAGGAAAGAGTGCGCAAAAGTATCGAAGCACGGTTGGATAATGATGCTACTGGCTTTTGGCACAAGCAGTTGGAGGCATTAAATAGAGCACAAATTAGTACTATTCACGGCCTTTGCAGTCGCATTTTGCGGGAAAACCCTGTGGAGATGCGGTTGGATCCTGCCTTTGTGGTAGCAGAAGAATTTGCAAGTGAAGAGTTTTTAGAAGAATGTCTTGGGCAGTATCTGCGTAGGGAACTCCATGAAGGTAATAAGGCATTAGGAAAACTCATAGAGATTTATGGGACAACAGGCTTAATGCGCTTGGTTAAAGATATTTTGCCTTCGTTAGGGAATATTTTTGCTAAAAGGGATTTAAGCAAGCCCTATCAGGATAATGTTAATAGTTTGCCTAAAATTAAGGATGAGCTCTGCATTTTGGTGCGTGACATGGTGCTCAACCGCAAGGATTTAGCTAGCAAGACTACCAAGGCCGGTAAAGCATTGGAGCAGATGGCTAAGGTAATAGAAGATATTTGTGCCGGAATTAAGCAGGAGCCTGCGGATTTTTCCTTGCTACAGCAGTCTATAGGTGATATGCAGGCTAGGGGTGGCGTTAAGGATTATATTAACGCTATTAGAGAAAAGCAAGGGCAAATTGAAAATGTGGCAGTGGATCAAGCTGCCTTAGAGCTTTTACCCTGTTGGCAGGAGCTTTTGTCTGGCTTAGGCAGCTATGTGCGGGAGCAGAAGCGGCAGCTAGACCTGCTCAATTATGATGACCTCGAGAACTATACGGTAGAGCTTTTACAGGGTAATGCAGCGGTGCGCCATAAGTATCAGGAGCGCTATCGTTATATCATGGTGGATGAATTTCAGGATACCAACGATAGGCAAAGGCAGTTGATTTATCTTTTGTGCGGGGATGACGCTGAGAAGCTACAGGGTCAAAAGCTTTTTGTCGTGGGTGACCCTAAGCAGTCTATTTATCGTTTTCGCGGTGCCGATGTAAGCGTTTTTGCCCGGGTGCGCCGAGAAATAGAGGCAAGTGGTGGCCAAAATTTACTGCTCAAAACAAATTATCGCACGGTAGATAAGATTTTGTTAGCTGTAAACAGTGCTTTTCGACTCTTGATGGGTGTAGATACTTCAAAGGATGTTTATTTTGAACAATTAGCTAATTACAAAACTGGTGTTGAAGCACCCCAATTGCTTTTAGTGGAGTATAAAAAGGAATGTGGTAAAAGTAAGTTTCAGGTGGAGGCTGAGGCAGTGGCCATGGCTATTGAAGCCTATCATGAAGGTCGAGATTATGAAGGCAACCAGCTTTTAGCACCCAAGGTTCCATATGGAAAAATGGCTATTTTACTGCGGGCCATGACTCATAGTGAGGATTTAGCTGTGGCCTTACAGGAACGTGGCATCCCCTATGAAATTGTTGATGGCAAAGGCTTTTATGAATGCCAAGAGGTTTTGGATATGTTACACTTATTGACTGCTCTAAGTAATAGATATAATAGCTTAGAGTTGGCCGGAGTGTTGCGTTCTCCCTATTTTGGTTTGGATGATGAAACACTGACCAAGCTATTTTTGCAGAAAGCAGCTTGCCTTTGGGATGCTGTACAAGGGGCTGAGCTTGAAGCTTTTCCTGAGGAACAGAGAGAATTAGTGATTAGGGCTGCTAAGCTTCTACAAGAGCTTTATCAGCAGGCTTCGGTCATGGCTTTACCGGAATTGTGGCAATGCATATGGCAGAAGCTAGCTGTGGACGCAGTGCTATCCGTGCAGGAGCATGGGGCTAATAAGCTTGCCAACGTCAAAAAGTTACGCCAATTGGCCTTAGAATATAGCATGCAAAGAAATGCAACCTTGACTGATTGGCTTGATTATGTAAAAAGGCTGCGTGCTGCCGAGGCTCGTGAAACAACTGCAAATCTAGATGCAGCTGACGCTGTGCAGATTATGACCATTCATAAATCTAAGGGCTTGGAGTTTGGTACGGTATTCCTGCCATATTTAAACAGCAATACCCAGCCGGATACTACAGAAATAAAGTATTTGCGTGGCGTAGGATTGGGAATAAAAGCGCCTGATAAGAAGGGCGTTTTGCAAAATACCAGTGTTTTGCAAAAGGTGAAGGAGGAAGATAAAAGATTAGATTTGGAGGAACGCAAGCGTCAGCTATATGTAGCTATGACTCGAGCCGAGAACCGTTTGATTATGACGGGTATTGACGAGGGCAAAAAGGATAAAACTTTGGATGAATTGAGCTGGCTCAAGCAATTGCTGCAGATTTATAGTAATGATAATGTAGTAGAGATTAAGCCTCTTATTGTCCAGGAGAAGGATGATAAAGAGCAGGAGCTAATGCCAACTCCTGCTGTTAGTGCAGAGCAGCTAGAGCAGATTGCGCCGCTACCCGCCTCCTCCGAAAACGGTCGCCTTAGCTTCTCTCCTTCCTCGCTGCAAACGTATCTGCACTGCCCGCGGCAATACTTTTATCAATATGTGATGGGCCTGCCGCCGGTTGACCTACCAGTAAATATCCCTATTACAGGTTCCCTTTCTGCCAAGGATTTAGGCTCCATCGTACACAGAGCGTTGGAGCTGTACAAGGGTGACTTGGATGCGGCATTAGCGCAGGCTATAAAAGAAAACGCTCCTCTGTACCAAGGCGACGAGGCTCGCGCAATGTTGGCAGGGTATCTCGTTAGCGACCTCTACAAACGCATACCCAAAACACAGCTACGCGAGCAGGCCTTCACGCTCTATGCTGAGAATGATATCGTCATCAGTGGCATCATCGACTGCTTAGCCTTTAATCCCGATGGCAGCATGCTTTTGGTGGACTACAAGACAGGCAAGCCGCCTGCTGCAGACGCTGTTCCTGAAGGTTATGCCTACCAGCTAGCCATCTACGAAAAGGTTGTGCGTGAGCGTTGGGGAAGGGCAAAGGAAGGCGAGCCTGCGCCCAAGATAAGCAGCGAGCTGCACTTCCTGCGCAACAATTGCGTGTGGTGTTTGCCAACCGCTCAAGAGAAGTCTGCTGATTACTATGCTGCAGCTCTCAAGCTCTGCACAGAAATCAGCAAAAAAAGCGCAGAAAAAGACTTTCCTTGCAGAGTGCTGCAAGCCACTCAAGCAGAACAAAATCATACAAGTTCCTTGAATAATGTTACAGAATACCAAGAAAATATTGCTCAAGGGGTTGCATTCTGTAGCTTTTGCCCCTATAATTATGTATGTAACCGTAAATGAGGAGGAGTAGTGAATGGATTTTTTGAGCAACCTGGAAAGCTGGGACTATTTGGCAGGAATTGTTGCCCTTATTAGTCTGTGGCTCATCATGTTCGGTATCAAAAAGCTGCATGCTGCTAATCCGCAGCTGGTGGATGTTGCTAAGCTCAAAATGCGTGCTTATGGTGCTTTAATAGCAGCATTGGCCTATTTTGTTTGCAAAAAGCTGGCTTAAAGGTATATACAAATAATATATTCCGTTAGATTAAAAATGAGGGAGTAATGGAAGATGAAAATCGCTTTTTACGCTTTGCGTGATTTTGATGAACTGGCCTTTGTTGAAAAATTTAGCAAGCAATATGGCATAGACTTTGTGTGGACTGCTGAATATCCTAACGAGCACAACCTGGAATTGGCTAAGGGCTGTGACGGCGTGAGTTGCACTCCCTGCGAAATGCGGGAGGAATGGGTGCGCACCTACCACAGCTACGGTGTCAAATATATGCTGACGCGCGCTATTGGCTATGACCATTTGCCGGCGCAGCTGATCAAAGAGCTGGATATGCATATATCTACTACGCCGTATCCTACAGAATGCGTCGCTGAATATGCTTTGATGCTGATTCTGTGCACCATTCGCAAATTCCAGCAATCCATGATACGTGCTGCAGCCCAAGACTACACACTAAAGGGTAAAATGGGTAAAGACTTGTGCAATTGCACTGTGGGTGTAGTAGGCACCGGTCATATCGGCCAGATTTTGATTAAATATTTGAGTGGCTTTGGCTGCCACATTTTGGCCTTTGACCGTTTCCCCAAAAAGGAGCTTGCTGGGCAGGTGGAGTATGTGGATTTGGATACTCTGTACGCCCAAAGCGATGTTATTTCCCTGCATGTGCCCTCCACTAACGATACCTTCCATATGATTGACCAGGCTGCTATCGATAAGATGAAGGATGGCGTCATCATTATTAACACTGCTCGTGGCAATGTTATCGATTCTAAGGCGCTCATCGCCAGCCTCAAGAGTGGCAAAATCGGCGGTTCAGGCTTGGATGTTATTGAAAACGAAGCAGGCCTATATTACTGCAACCGCATGGGTGACCACATTGACAACGACGAGCTGGCCATGCTGCGCAGCTTCCCCAATGTTATCGTGAGCCCGCATTTGGCCTTTTATGTTGAATCCACTGTTTCCAATATGGTGGAGAAAAACTTTATCGCTATCGATGCCCTGCGTAAGGGTGAGCTGAGCCCCTTTGAAATAAAGCTCTAAAAATGAAGCGTCAACAGCATCTTGTTGGCGCTTTTTTGCTGCCCAAAAGCCGTAAAATATGTTATAATATTATGATAAAAATTGTTTACGAGGTTCTTATGCTAAGACGTTTCTTACGCTTTTACATTCCTTATAAAAAGGTGCTTACGCTAACGCTTTTGGGTGCGGTGCTTACAGCCCTCATAGAGCTGTTTTTTCCGCTATATATGCGCTATATAATGAACGAGATTCTGCCGCAGGGTAATATTCCCTTGCTGCTTAAGGCTGCGGCAGTGCTTTTGGCCTTATATTTGTTTAACTGCTTTATCAATTACCAAGTGATGTGCCATGGTCGCACCATCGGCGCTCTCATTGAGCAGGATATGCGTAGAGCTATTTTTCGCCATGTGCAGTCCATGAGCTTTCGCTTTTTTGATAACCAAAGGGTGGGGCAGCTAGTGAGCCGCATCGTGAGCGATGTGGGCGAAATCCGCGAGCTCATATTTTTGGGACCCAACTATCTTTTAGTTTGCATTATCTTTATGCTGGGCACCATCAGCATTTTGTTCTATATCAATTGGCAGCTAGCCATAATCGTCAACATTCTGCTGTTGGCCAAGGCCTACGACAGCGTTACGACGAACCGCAAGCTGAAGCAGGCCGGTCGCGAGGCCCGTTCGCAGGTGGGCAATCTCAATGCCCAAACGACGGAAAGCTTGAACGCTGTGCGCTTGGTGCAGTCCTTTAATAATGAAGAGCTGGAATGCAGTAAGCTGGATGCGGTAGCAGCCAAGCTGTTAGCGGCACGCAAAAAATCCTTTGCATTGCTAAGCCATTCTAACACTAGCATGGTGTTCTTTTCCAATATCACCAACCTTACTATTATTGTGGCCGGTGGCGTGCTTATTACATTTGGTAAAATGCAGATTAGCGATTTAATTGCCTTTTTGCTCTATGTTTCTATCTTTGTGCGTCCGATTCTGCGCTTGAATGCGCTGGCCGAGACCTACCAAAAGGGTATCACTAGCTATCAACGCTTTGAGCAGCTGATGCTGCTAGAGCCCGAGATTGCCGATGGGCCGGAGGCAACTGATGCTGGTGTGCTTAAGGGTGAAATTGCTTTTGAAAACGTAACCTTTGCTTATGATGGTAAGGAGCCGGTTATCGAAAACTTCTCTTTGAAAATTAAAGCGGGCGAATCCGTAGCCTTCGTAGGCAGCACGGGCGTGGGTAAGAGCACGCTGTGTAATCTTGTGGCGCGCTTTTATGAGCTGCAGGCAGGACGCATCACTATCGATGGCAGGGATATAAAATCCATGACGTTGGCTTCCTTGCGCCACAATATTGGCATTGTGCAGCAGGACATCTTCCTTTTTTCTGACAGCGTTACCAGTAATATTGCCTATGGCAGACCCGATGCAACGCAGGCGGAAATTGAAGCAGCCGCCAAGCATGCCGAGGCGGACCGCTTTATTGAGCGCTTGCCGCAAAAATATGATACAGCCTTGGGCGAGCGTGGCGTAAAATTAAGCGGTGGACAAAAGCAGCGCATTGCGATTGCGCGTGTATTCTTAAAGAATCCGCCGATTTTGATTTTGGACGAGGCCACTTCTTCCTTGGATAACGAAACGGAGAAGAATATTCAGGGTGCGCTTAATGAGCTGAGCCATAATCGCACGACCTTAGTGGTTGCGCACAGGC
>USBV01000020.1 GCA_900553055.1 uncultured Phascolarctobacterium sp. | reverse complement strand
CGCGTTATGGTGGGCGGCGAGAATAAGTTCGCATGTGTTGACGGTCCTGAATTCGATGCCCATGAGGTTGATTTTGCCAACCTGATGATGCGTCAAAGAATGTATCACGACCAGGAGGTCCTGGAATATAGCTGCGGAGGTCATTGCAAATGCGTGGAGGAATGAGAAACCCGATGCCGGAACAACCGGCCAATGTTCGCAATAAAAACTTTGAAGAGGTAGCTCTGGGCTATACTAAAGAAATGGCAGTGGATGAGGCACAGCGTTGCCTGAACTGTCCCAAGCCTCGTTGCGTGGGTAGCTGCCCTGTTAATATTGAAATTCCCAAATTCATCCATGAGGTTGCTCAGGAGAATTTTGCTGAGGCTTACAAGATTTTGAAGCGCAAGAGCGCCCTGCCCGCTGTCTGCGGTCGTGTTTGCCCCCAGGAAAACCAATGCGAGGGCAAGTGCATTTTGGGCATTAAGGGTGAGCCGGTGGCTATTGGTCGCTTGGAGCGCTTTGTGGCCGATTATGCCCGGGAAAATGGCTTGGACAATGATGTGGATGCTCCTGCAGAGCGCAAGGGTAAAAAGGTTGCTGTGGTAGGCAGTGGCCCTAGCGGCTTGACCTGCGCTGGTGATTTGGCTAAAATGGGCTACGATGTGACCATGTATGAAGCACTGCATGCGGCTGGCGGCGTGCTCATGTACGGCATTCCTCAATTCCGTCTGCCCAAGGAAATTGTGCAGCACGAAATTGCCGGCTTGAAAAAGCTGGGTGTTAACATCATTGTGAATGCTATTATCGGTCGTACCTTTACCATTAAAGAATTAATGGAGGAGGAAGGATTCAGTGCAGTTTATGTTGGTACTGGTGCTGGCTTGCCCCACTTTATGCATATCGAAGGCGAAAACCTGAACGGTGTTTATTCCGCTAATGAGTTCCTGACTCGTGTAAACCTTATGAAGGCATACCAATTCCCGCGTGTAGCGACACCTGTATATGTTGGCAAGAAGGCTGCCATCGTGGGCGCTGGCAACGTTGCCATGGACGCTGCCCGCACTGCGAAGCGTTTGGGCGCAGAAAAAGTGTACATCGTTTATCGTCGTGGTGAGGACGAAATGCCTGCACGTAAAGAGGAAATCGGCCATGCCAAGGAAGAGGGTATTGAGCTGCGCCTCTTGAATAACCCTGTAGCCATCGAAGGCAACGAAAAGGGCTGGGTAAGTGGCCTCAAGTGCGTGAAGATGGAGCTGGGCGAGGCGGACGCAAGCGGACGCCGTAGCCCTGTGGCTATTCCCGGCAGTGAGTACGTTTTAGACGTTGATATGGTGGTTATGGCCATCGGTCAAGGTCCTAACCCCCTCATCAAGGATACTACTCCGGATTTAGAGGTCAACAAGCGTGGCAACATTGTTGCCGACGAGAACGGTGCAACCTCTATCCCTGGTGTGTTCGCCGGCGGCGACATTGTGACCGGTGCAGCAACTGTTATCAGCGCCATGGGCGCTGGCAAGAAGGCTGCTGCAGCCATTGACGCTTACTTGCAGGGCAAGTAAATCTGCTTAGGCTTTGCACCGTTTGTTTAACTTGCAGAGTCGCGTAACCTCAATTACATATAAAAAGCTCTCCACCTTTGGTTATTTTACCAATAGAGGGAGAGCTTTTTTATACTGTTATTAGAAGGCGTTTTGCAAGAATCTTTCCAAATCGGCTTCGTCCATGGAGCCAACTATTTTCGCTTTTACAACACCATTGGTATCGATGATGAAGGACATGGGGATTGCCTCAACATTATATGCTCGAGAAATATCGCGCTCATTGCCATAGCCAACAGGGAATGTATAGCCCCTGCTGGGAATAAACTGAGCTGGAGCCTCCTGCTCGCCATCCAAGCTAATGGCTACAAAATTAATTTTGTCCTTATATTGCTCGTATTTGGCTTGAATATGGGGGAGCTCCTTCACGCAGGGAGGACACCAGGTGGCCCAAAAGTTCAGATATACCGGTTTATCTCGTAGGTCGGAAAGCTTCAATGTTCTGCCCGTTGCCAAATCAGTAAAGGCAAAGTCGGGAGCGGCGACGCCTTCGCTGATTTCTGCTGCCTCAGCCTTAGACATAATAGTCAAGGTATTTTGCTTGGTTTGCAGAGAAGAAGTGTTTGTGCTTAGAGAAGTGTCAAAAGCGGAAATAGCTACAAGGGATAGAGCAACTAAAAAGCTAGTCAAGATTTTTTTCATGATGAACCTCCAGGAGTTGTAAATAATTTATTAATTGATTATATGGCAAGAAAATTTTAGAGAAAAGCTCATTTTTTGCCGAGGGAGATAGCTTTAGTGGGGCACACCTCTGCACAAGCACCGCAGTTGATACACTCTCTGTCCCCAAGCTTGTGGCACTGCATAGGGCAGTGGTGCAAGCATTTATCGCAACCTATGCATTTTTCCATATCAACCTTAATTCCATAAACAGAAAGCCTGTTGAAGAGGGAATAAATGGCTCCTAAGGGGCACAGGAAGCGGCAGAAGGGGCGATAAATAAAGGTGCTAGTAGTAAGAATAATAATGAGAAGTAAAAGCTTCCAGCTAAACAAAGCCCCCAATGCATTGCGTATGCTTGGCTTGATTGCCGCTAATGGAAGAGCAGCTTCTAAAATACCAGTGGGGCAGATAAATTTGCAAAAGGCCGGAATACCGATACCATCAGCATAATAATATGCTAGCGGCAAAACTACCATAAAGAGTACTGTGATGACGTACTTTAATAATGTAAATCTTTGCAAAGCTGGGCTAAGCTTAATTTTTGGAGTAGGCAGCTTGTAGAGCAGCTCTTGTACAAGCCCAAAGGGGCAGGCCCAACCACAAATTAAGCGACCAAAAAGCACGCCAAAGATTATTAATAAGCCTAGCACATAAAAGGGAAAATGCAGGATAACGCCGCTGAGCGAGCTTTGCAAGGAGCCTAGAGGACAGGCACCGACAGCGCCAGGGCAGGAATAACAGTTAAGTCCAGGTACACAAACGCTTTTTAACGGCCCGCGATAGATGCGACCTTGTATAAAGCCAGGGAGATTGGCATTATATAAGAGGGCACAGAGCCATTGAACAATTCTGCGCTTAGCCAATGCCGATACACTCCAAACAGATTGTTACTGCCTTGCGCATGACCTTGACATATTCTTTTGTAAAAATGCCGTAACCTAGGCATGCAGTCCCTGCAAGCAAAACTAGAATACGTTGTTTGTTCATCATAATCTCTCCCTTAGTTCTATTGCTTATATTATACCAAACTAACGCCGTTTATGGTATGACGAAATAGTAAACTTATAAGCATCAAAAAATCCCGCCTCTATATAGAAGCGGGATTAATTCTTTAGTAGAAGTTAATTAGAACAGAGCCTTGCGAGCTTCCGCTACCAGAGCCAGAGCCAATACGAACAGTACAGCACTCAGGATGGTGGTGATGAACTTGGCGCTACCCATAATGATGGAAGCCAGAGCAACGAAGCATACTGCGAACATGAAGCACATGGGCAGAACTACCATCAGGTTGGACTTCTTTTCGCCTTTAAGCCATACGCCGATAGCCAGCAGGGACAGAGCAGCCAACAATTGGTTAGCAGCACCAAATACCGGCCAGATTGCCAGGTAGGAGCCGGAGGACATGTACCAGGACAGGCCTACGGTAATGGCGGTTGCTACATAGGGGTTGGTCAGGAAGCCACCCTTAACCTCGCCAGTTTTCTCATCAGTGGTGGAGAAGAGCTCTTGGAAAATGAAGCGACCCAGACGGGTTGCAGTATCCAGAGTGGTCATAGCGAAAGCGGAGATGGTCAGAGCAACGAAGGATTTAGCAACGCCAAATTCGAAGCCCAGCTTGGTCATGAAGGTACCAACGCCATCTGCAAATACGTTTACAGGGCCGCCAGCCTTCATCAGAGCAGCGAATTTGTCAGCGCCGAGGTAGCCAACAGCTACAACAGCAACGGTTGCCAGTACGCCTTCCAACAGCATGGAGCCGTAGCCAACGAGTTGTGCACTCTTTTCATTATCCAATTGCTTGGAGGTGGTGCCGGAGGATACCAGGGAGTGGAAGCCGGAGATAGCACCGCAAGCAACGGTAACGAACAGCATCGGGAACATGGGGTTGTTGCCCTTGGGAGAGGGGTTGAAGGAGGTTACTGCCGGCAATTGAATGCTGGGTTGGTAAATTGCGATACCTACCAAAGCGAAAGCGATGCATGCATACAGCAGGAAGGAATTCAGATAGTCACGCGGTTGCAGCAAAATCCATACAGGAGCGATGGATGCTACAAAGATGTAAGCCATCAGGATATAAATCCAAGTAGACTTAGACAATACCAGCGGGAACATGTTACCAGCAGCAATAGCAGCTACCAGCAGTACAACGCCAATAACAGTACCAATTTTCAGATCCATGCCACCACGATATACGCAGAGGCCGAATACGATTGCCAGAACGATGAACAGCAGGGATGCAGTAGCAGAAGCCGGGCTAGCCACGAAAGTACCAGCAACGATATTAGCAAATGCTGCTACAACAACAATCAGGGTTACATAAGCAAAAATGGAGAATAACAATTTGCCACGTTTGCCCAGAGTTGCATCAATAATTTGACCAATGGTCTTGCCATCATGGCGAATAGAAGCAACCAATGCACCAAAGTCATGGGTGCCGCCGAAGAAGGTACAACCAATCAGTACCCACAGCATAACGGGAACCCAACCAAATACAGCTGCGGAGATAGGACCAACAATGGGGCCTGCGCCAGCGATAGAGGAGAAGTGATGGCCCATCAATACAGCGGGCGGAGTAGGCATGTAGTCTACATCATCACGAAGTCTGTGAGCAGGAGTCTTTCTGCTCGGGTCGATGCCCCATTGCTTAGCAAGCCAGGCACCATAAGTTACGTAGGCGATAAAGAGAATTACCATTGCGCCTACCAGTAGCATAAAACCACTCATGAAATTACTTCCTTTCTTTTCTTTGCGACCTTGCAAATAAATTTTTTGAAAAATTCGCACAGTATATTCGTATATATAGTGCTAAAGTTAGAATCAGTATACCATATTTTGCATTTTTGTCAATAAAAATCATAAAAAAAGCGTGAAATTGTAAACCTTTGAGGACAGTCTCTTTGAAGCTGTTAAGTTGGATATACAAATTCTATTCATAATGGGTGAATGTGTTCATTAGGAAGTATAGATAAATTATTTAAAACTACTCATTTAGGACTGTTATTTGCCAAACTCGAAATACTGCTTAGTTTTGCGGCCAGCCTTGTTGCAGGTAACCTCCTGCTTAGGAATATCGGCCACATAAACGGCCAAATCAGACCATCCCTTAAGCGTAAAGCAATAATCCTTGTGGTACTTATACTTGCTCAGCTCCTGCTTCAGCTGCTCGTCCATGCCTTGCTCACAGATAAGCAAGAGTGCAAAAAGGCTGCTCATATGCTCCGTTGTCGTTTTTAACTCCTGCATGCGGCCTCGCAGAAGCTTCAAATAGGGCTCGAGCTCCTCCTTAGTTACAGCATCCTTAAAATGCTTCACAAAAAGGTATTCATCGTGCTGTACGCTATAGGTTTTGATGCTGTGCACCAAAAAATATCCTTCATCAGAGGCGTGCAGCTCGGCTACCAAATCAAGCTGTAAGCCTCCCTGTACCAAGGCCTTTTTATCAAAATAGCGCTCTAATCGGCGTTCTATAACCTGTAAATATGCTTGTCCATCCATAACTATACCTCTGTAAGAATTTTTCTTCTAGTATAATCTATGCAAGCTTATTTTGTCCAGCAATACTTCTGCCCAGGCTGTGCTTTGTGAAAGATATGCTAAATTTTACATATGTAATGAAAATAGACAGAAATAGTGCTATAATAATGCTAGTTAGTTTAATAATTAAAATGGAGGGGATTAATATGCAATTTCCAATAGTTTTAGGCGTTAGTGCCCGTCATGCTCATCTTTGCCGTGAGCATATGGATATTCTTTTTGGCAAGGGAAGCGAGCTCCATCCCAAAAAAGCCATTGGACAACCCGGTCAATATGCTTCCGAGGAGCAAATCACCATGGTTACTCCGAAGGATTCTATGAAGCTACGCATTATTGGGCCCTTACGTCCGGAAACTCAAATCGAGCTTTCCTTGACTGATGCGCGCAAGGTAGGCTTGAATGCGCCCATTCGCAATAGTGGCGATATCGCTGGCTCTGCAGGCGCTAAGCTTATCGGACCCTGCGGCGAAGTAGAAATTACAGAGGGTATTATCGTTGCTGCCCGTCACGTGCATCTTTATCCTGAAACAGCTGCCAAATACGGCTTAGTGGATGGCGATATTGTTGATATTCAAACCGAGGGCGAACGTAGCATTACCATGCATAATGTGCTTGTGCGCGCTGGCGTAAAGCATGCTGATGAGGTTCATATCGATACAGACGAGGCCAACGCCTGCAATTTGGATAGCGGCATCATGGTCAATATAGTGTACAATAAGTAAATTTAAGGAGACTTCATCATGAAAAAATCTGCTCTTTTAGCTGCTGCTTTAGTATTATGTACTGCAAATGCTTGGGCTTATGAAAATAATGCAGCAGGCTTTAGTGTAAAGGATAGACAACCCTTTTATAAAATGGAAAGCGCTAAGCTTTATGTCTTTTCCAGCTTCAGCACTGATGAATTTGATAAGATTGCTGCTAAGAATATGGGCAGTGTACATATTGTTAATTACTATGATACAGCTGAAATGAGTCAGATTTTAGGTGTGCCTTATAATGACGCTTATTTTGCCGCAGAATATGACAAGCTTGCCTTGCTCCAGCGCTCGAAGTTAGACTTGCGCACTGTGCCCAGTCCTTTGCTGGATTTGAAAAAGTACGCCTTAGCAGAAGGGAAGGAGAACCTCTTTCTGCAGGAAGATTTGATCAAACAGCAACTGGGCAATATTGAGCCGGTTTTGCGTCTGGATAAGCTTGGCAATTATAAGCTTATTACTCAAAGCTACCTTTACAAACAGGATAATACCTTAAATGAGCTGGATATTAGCCTTGTAGCAGCAAATAATAATCTTTATATACTTACTTCCATTACTAGTGATAGCACGTATTATGCTCCTAAAACTGCTGCTAAGGATGAAAAAATGCCAGCTAAGTCCAGCCCCGCTCCTAAATTAAAGAGCAAGAAGCTTGACCTTAAAGTGGAGGCTGTAAAGTTTGAGTCCTTGCCTCAGGAGCTAAGCAAGAAGCTATGGCAGGAGCATTGGCAGCTAGTGAAGGGCTTCAAGGCCTTCCAGCCCCAAAAAGCTAAACAAACACTGCAGTTTATCGATTCCTATAAGGATAAGACTATTGTACTGCCCAAGGATTGGGTTTATGGACAACTGCAGATTAAAGAAGATAAAGCCAAGGGCTGCTTGACCATGGCTGCCCCTGTAGCTAATCTACGTAAAATTTTTGCAGAGATGGATTATTTAGGCCTTTATAAGCACCTTGATGCCGCTACAGAAGCTAAGAAGGCTCCTGCAGCTAAGGAGCAGGAGAAGGTCGCAAGCACTGCTGATATCGCTCATAAATTACCAGAGCTGGACCAAAAGCAGCAGGAATTTGCCTCTACTGAAGCTCGCAAGGTTTTAAAGAACTTTGATGCTTTTCTTATGACCTTAAGCTACCAAACTAAGGATAAGGATTTTCAAGCTATGGCAGAGTCTGCATTAAGCAGCAAGATGGGGGCGGATATGCTTTTAGCAGAAACATTGTCTTCCCTCAAAAAGAGCAATTTTGAGAACTTTGCTTTGGAGAGCTTTGATTATAAGCTAAACTTTGCTTCTGAAAAAGCTAGTGCTGTAATCACCGGCAGGACTAAATGGCTCAAGGATTTTTCTTACGATAATCTATTGCAGCTTGATTTGACTAAGAATGATGCTAGCTTCCTCTTATACGCTCATAAGCCTGAAATTTCCACTCCTGGGGAGCTACAAAAAAGTATGCTTGACTGGCAGTTCTAAGCATTTGGCTTCTTACATACAATAAGCTTATAACACTTTTTTTAATAACAAAAGCCTGTAATCTCGTTTCTAAAACAGTGAGCAGGCTTTTTTATATACCTGTATACAATGTGCTATGCTACTAAAATATACGTGTATACAATTACCCTGCCTATTGTCTGAATAATGTATCTGTGTTACAATATTGTTCGTGGTCACTTAGTGATTAGGTGCCAAACGTAAAGATTTGCCATTAAATTGAGAGGGGAATTTGTTAACATGTTAGATTTTTTGAATGCTTTTGATGCTTTAGTGTGGGGCCCGCCCTTGATGGTTCTCTTGATTGGTACGGGTATTTTGCTGACTACGCGTTTGGGCTTGCTCCAAGTTATGAAGCTGCCCAAGGCTTTGCAGCTGATTTTTTCTGCACGTAGCAATGGCAGCGGTGATGTAAGCAGCTTCCAAGCGCTGTGCACTGCTTTGGCTGCAACCGTTGGCACTGGTAATATCGTAGGTGTTGCTACTGCGGTAAAGGCCGGTGGCCCAGGCGCTTTGTTCTGGATGTGGATTGCGGCCTTCTTTGGCATGGCTACCAAGTATGCAGAGGGTGTGCTGGCCGTTAAATATCGCAAGGTGGACGGCAACGGCAATATTTCCGGTGGTCCGATGTATTATATTGAACAAGGCCTTGGTAAAAAGTATAAGCCTTTGGCAGTTATGTTTGCTATTTTTGGTGTGATGACTGCTAGCTTAGGTAGCGGCACCTTTACTCAGGTAAACGCTATAACCTCCATCGTCAATGTATCCTTTGATGTGCCTGTTATTTACACTGCAGCTGTGCTGACGATTCTTGTTGCTGTAATCACCATTGGCGGTCTGCAGTCCATTGCAAGGGTTGCTAGCAAAATCGTACCTTTTATGGCAGTAGTTTATGTAATCAGTGCAATTTCTGTGCTTGTTTATTATGCAGATGTTTTGCCCGCGGCTATTAAGCTAGTTATCGACAGCGCCTTTACCACAACTGCAGCTCAAGGTGGCTTCCTAGGCGCAACGATTATGGTTGCTATGCGTAGCGGTATTGCGCGTGGTATATATTCTAATGAAGCTGGTTTAGGCTCTGCGCCTATTGTGGCCGCTGCTGCCAAAACTAAATGGCCGGCAGAGCAGGGCTTGGTATCCATGACCGGTACCTTTATTGATACGATTATTATTTGTACTATGACCGGCTTGACTCTGATTGTCAGCGGCGTGTGGTGCGGTGATGTGAATGGCGCGGCTATGACTGAAGCTGCTTTTGCTAGTGCTTTCCCGGGCATGGCAAAATACATGCTGACCTTTGGCTTGGTGCTTTTTGCCTTCAGCACTATTATCGGCTGGAGCTATTATGGCGAGCGTTGCTGTGAATATCTCTTTGGAGTAAAGGGCATTATGCCGTACCGTATTTGCTATATTATTTTAGTTGGCTTAGGCGTGTTCTTGAAGCTGGAAACAATATGGGTTATCGCTGACATTGTTAATGGCTTGATGGCCATTCCTAACTTAATTGCTTTGATTGGCTTAAGCGGTGTAGTTGTGGCAGAAACCAAGCTATATTTTGAGCACTGGGACCGCGTTGCCGAAAGAAGAAAAAGCATTGATAGCGCTAGCTCTAGTGAGCTAAGTGCAGAGTAAACAATTATAGAATTGAATTATAAAGTCCGATATGACCTTTACTGAAAAGGAAGTATCGGACTTTTTCATTTTATCCATGCAATACATGCAACTGCATAGCCATCCAAAATAGCCTGCCGTATACAAGAAGTAAATTTAACATAACGTATATTATCGGACGTAAAGTGTGTTGTATTTTTCTTCTTAAAATTGTATGCTTTATCGCACTTCTGTTTGACGAAATTAGTTTTATCTGTTATAATATAGTTAAGTTAATTCTAAACATTTGATTGGAGGTCTTGACATGGGTAGAAGAAAAGCTCTCCCCCCTGATTTTGATGGCAACTACACAGAAGATATGCTTTCTGAGCGTCAACGTCACATTTTAAAATTTGTTCGTGATTTCATTAACCGCAAAGGTTATCCGCCTGCAGTTCGTGAAATTGGCGTTGCCGTAGGCTTGTCCTCCAGTGCTAGTGTTCATAATCATTTAAAGAAGCTGCAGGAGTATGGCTTTATTCAGCGTGATGCTGCTAAGCCCCGTGCTTTGGAGCTCATGAGTGAAAGCGATGCTTGGAGAAATAAACTCCTTGTTCCAGTTCCGTTGGTTGGCAAGGTTACTGCTGGTGTTCCTATTCTTGCTGTAGAAAATATTGAAGAAACCTATCCTATTCCTCATGATTTGATTGGCTGCGATGATGACGTATTCATGCTTTCCGTATGTGGCGATAGCATGATTAACGCTGGTATTCTTGACCATGACTACATTATCGCTCGCAAGCAAAACTTCGCTAATAATGGCGATATCGTTGTAGCTTTAATTGATGGCGAGGAAACCACCGTTAAGCGTTACTTCCGTGAACTGCGCAGTGTTCGCTTGCAGCCTGAAAACGATAAATATCAACCCATCGTAGGCTCTGATAATATTCAGGTTCTGGGTAAGGTTATTTCTGTTTTCCGTATGTTGTAATCATGAATCTTACGTCTAAATGGTTGTATTTTACTACCAATATGACGTCATAACAACATTAAATTACCTTTAAGCAGCTCTTTTTAGAGCTGCTTTCTTGCTATCTTGAGTAAAATCAGTTACAATATAGAGGTAAGCTTTGACATAAATTTTCAGATTTCTTTTCATTTAGCTTTTCATGCTTCAATATGCATTTTCTATTGCAAAGGAGATTTTTTATATGCTTCACCCTTCTACCGATGTTATCGCCAATGCCCATAGCTTTTATATTGCTGAGCAAAGCAATACTAATTTAACAAAGCTTTTACGCGCCGTTAGTAATCTACTACGCGAAGGCGCAGACGTGCAAATTCCTGTTTCGCTTGCTGCTCAGGCTCAAGGTCAGCTTGCACTTGTTACTCACACTACAAGCGAAGGCCAAGTTTATGTAGCTGCCTTTTCTAGCGAGCAAGCCTTTGATGCGAAGCAAAGTGAAGAATATACTCTTATTGCACGTCCTTTAGTTAACTATTTTGAAGCAGTTCTGCAAATGGAGGGTATTACAGGCATCGTTTTTAACCCTACCTCCCCTGCTCCCTTTACGATACAAAAAAAGATGCTCAAGGAGCTTTTACAGCAGCTTGCTGAGCACCCGCAAAAGAATGGTATTAATGTTGTGCGCGGTGATATCACCACCTTTGACTGTGATGCCATTGTTAACGCTGCTAATAGCACTCTTTTAGGTGGTGGCGGTGTGGATGGCGCTATTCATTTTGCTGCAGGACCTGAGCTTTTAGAGGAATGCAAAACTCTTGCTGGCTGCGCTACCGGCGAAGCTAAAATTACATATGCCTATAAATTGCCTGCATCTTATGTAATTCATACTGTGGGCCCAATTTATGATGGCAAGATTAGCCAGCGTGTTGACTTAGCCAATTGCTACCAAAATAGCTTAGAGCTTGCCAAAAAGTATCACCTGCACAGCATAGCCTTCTCCGCTATTTCTACCGGCGTTTATAGATATCCTTTAGATGAGGCTGCACGTATTGCCCTCTTAACCTGCACTCAATGGCTCAATGCTAATCCTGAATACGGCATGGAAATCACCCTTGTTTGCTTTAACAATGCCGTGCTTAAATCTTACGAAGAGATTATCGAAGCTGCTAAGCGTGGCGAGCTCGAGGAATAAGAGCAAATAAAAGAACCGATGTTACTACTCAACACAAGTAATAACATCGGTTTCTTTTCGTTTACGGCTAAATATTTAGTGCTTTAGCAAATTAGCTAAAAACTTTTTAATGAAGCTTAAGCATTAATGATGCTGGTAAACTTCTCCTTATTAGCTTCGATAGGCTGCTTGCCGCCTACTACGCAAATCAAGCCATCACTAAGCATATCCTCTACAACCTGGCCCAGCGCCTGCAAATCAGCGTTAGTAACGTTCAATACTTCATTACGAATGCGTTGGCGCGTAGCGTCCGGCAGCTCCTTCAGATATTGAATCGCAGCCTGATCCATACGCATAGTGTTCGTCAAAGGCGTATCCATACCGCTGATGGTGCCAATTACATATTTATCGAGCTCACGAGCAGGGAATTCAACACTCTTGAGCCAAGCGGGCAGCTCTTCGTAGGCTTCAAGTGACTTAGCAAGCTGTGGGTCACGATAAGATGCAAACACGCCCAGACCATTAAGCTCAAAGCGTGCTGTAGCGCCGTAGGCGCCTCCCTGAATGCGAATCTTCGTCCACAGGTATTCGTACCTTAGAATGGTCTCTAAAACCTTCATAGCGCCTTTATATGCGTGTCCATGCTTGGCGAAATTGCCACCTGCTGCCACGTACTGTACCTTGCCAGCCGTAGTAATACCCTCGTTATGACCTGGTGCAGGCAACTTACACGGCATAGCTGCAATAGGTGTGGTCGGCAGCTTGGCAGCAAAGTCTAAGCATTCTTGGCGCACCTGCTCCCTATCCTCCTCATCGCAGGAATAGAACAGCGTATACTTGCTTTGTTGGAAGAAAAGAGCTAAAAGCTTTTCTAGCTCGGCTAAGACCTTCGGTCCTTCCGTAGCAAAATTATCGTATAGCTTCTTTAGGAATTGGTAATAGCTAAATTGGTCCTGCTCATTGGCTCTCGCACCAGCACCACAGTAAGCATAGAGGCGGGAAATAGCGATATTTTGACCACGATTAAAGAATTCGTCATCCCAATCGGTCTTCACCTCACTGAGCAGCTCTTGGAAGCGCTTGACATCGGTGAATAAGCTTTCTAGGCCAATCGCTTCCAGCAAATCAAACACATGCGGCAAATTCTCTAGCAGCGCCTTAGCCTTCACCACAAAGTACAAACGATAATCATCGGCATCCTCCGCTGCGGAAATAGCGCGCACATCGAAGGTAACACCACCGGTGTACATAATGCCATAGGTGGATAGCTCCTCGTAGGTATAGCGCTTGCTGTTAAACTTACCCAGCACGTCCGTCAATAGATAGCATAGCGGCATTTGCTCGGGAGTAACGCTGCTAATATCAAAATACCAATTAGTATAGGCGATTTTATTTGTTTCAGCCGGAACATAAACTAAACGCTGCTCCGCACTCCCCTCCTCCAGCTTAGCTATTTGCTCTACCTCTTGGCGGATATCACTGCGCTTTAAAATGGGAATGGAGGCTCTAGCCTCTTCACTATCGGGCTCGGCCTGCAAGCGATGCAGCTCAGCGCATTCAAAGGTATATTGCTCCAGCTCTTCCTTGCTCATAGCAGCCTTAATTTGTGCCATCTTGGCAGCAGCCTTGGCTTGGTCCGCTTCCTCCTTACCAGGCTGCGGCAGCAGGCTCACAATAACCTTATGCGTATTATCCAAAAGATAATTTTCAATCAAGCTTTCATAGAAATTGCTTTTGAGGCCCTTGCGCATAGTTTTTAACGCTTCTTCATAGCGCAATCCTTCAATTGGATTACCACCATACAGCCAATTATCCAGCACGCCCAAACCATAAATTAAGCCCTTGGGATAAGGACCAAAATCAGCCTCACGCAGCTTAAATTCGGTGGCGTTTAAGGAAGCCTCTAAAAGCTGTTTATCCAAGCCCTTAATCGTCAAATCCTGCAGTGTTTTGTAGATAACACTGATGAATCTATCCCTCTCAGCAGGCTCGCTGCCTGCGGCACGAATGCTAAAGACGGGCTGCTGCAGACTGCCCACATAGCTGCCGCTGATATTTTGGCCCACGCCCGACTCCACTAAAGCGCGACGCAGCGGTGAGGACTCGCTTTCCAAAAGCACAGTCTCCAAAAGGCGTAGGCTCATGCTGGTCAAGGTATCGGTGGCCTTGCCAGTAACGATGGAAAGCTCATGATATGTTTTATTCTTGGTATCCTCGTTAGCATCCACAGGATAATATGCTTCAACCTCGGCAGTACGCGGCAAGCTTTCCTGTAAGGGAATTTCGCTGTGTACGAGACCTGTTTTAGCAAAATGAGATAGGTATTCCTCATCCAAATAAGCCAAGGTAGCCTCAATATCCATATCACCATAAAGATAGATGAAGGAATTTTCAGGGCTGTAATAGGTCTTATGGAAGTTCAAAAAGTCCTCTTGGGTAAGCTCCGGTATAGCATCGGGATAGCCGCCGGATTCAAAGCGATAGCAGGTATCCGGGAAGAGCGCCTTCATGGCTTCGTTTTCTAAAAAGGCATCGGGCGAGGAATATACGCCCTTCATTTCGTTATACACTACACCGTTATAGCTAAGCTCGTCCTCAGGGCTAGTTAAATTATAATGCCAGCCCTCCTGGCGCAGGGTATATTTGTTTTCGTAAATCAAGGGATAAAAAACTGCATCCAGATACACATCCATCAGGTTGTGAAAATCCTTTTCATTGCGGCTGGCAACAGGATAAACAGTCTTATCCGGATAAGTCATAGCGTTCAAAAAGGTATTCAACGAGCCCTTCACAAGGTCTACAAAGGGCTCCTTTAAATGATACTTGCGCGAGCCACACAGGGAAGAATGCTCCAGAATATGCGCTACACCGGTATCATCTGCAGGCGGAGTGCGAAAAGCAATGGAAAAGACCTTGTTATCATCATCGTTGGCTAAATATAAAAGACGAGCACCGCTATGAAGATGCTCCAAAATATAAGCCTTAGAGTGCACTTCCTCTACAAAGATGGCTTCGAGCACCTTAAAGCCGTGGCAAATTGCATTTATAGTTAAGCTCATAGCAAACAGTAACCTCCTACGGAAAAACATTATTGAAATTATTATAGCATAAAATGCATGCTCCCGTCTAAAAAAGTGTGTGAAACCTGCTAATAGCACCAGTCAAACTGCTTTTTTAGCACAAAATTTAGCAAATACTTGCATAATAACGGGCTTTTGTTATAATATTAGTAGTGATTAATTGGAGGGATAATGATGGAAGAAGCACGCTTTACTCTGCGTATTCACCCCATTTTGATGAACAAAATGAAGCATATTGCCAAAAGCAATGGCCGCAGTGTAAATAAAGAAATCGAGCAAATTTTAAAATGGGTTATAGATGATTATGAGCGCAAATGCGGCCGCATCGCACTTGATGATGACGAAATGCCCAAGAGTAAGACCGAAATCAAGCCTGCGCCTGATAATCCCATGGATATGCTCTTTAAAATTGAAAAGTAAGAAATAGAAAAGGACTATCACCGAAGTGATAGTCCTTTTAGTTTGCAATTTATTATTTGCGGATACCCAGCTTAGCAATGATTGCACGATAGCGTTCAATATCCTTGCTTTGCAGGTAGTTCAGCAGGCCACGACGTTTACCTACCATTTTCAGCAGACCACGACGGGAATGATGGTCTTTCTTGTGCTCCTTCAGATGCTCGGTCAAATATTTGATACGAGCGGTCAGTACAGCGATTTGTACTTCCGGGGAACCAGTGTCGCCTTCATGGCGAGCGTTGTCGAGAATTACGGCGGTTTTAGCTTCGCTAGTTAACATTGTGATTTC
>USBV01000019.1 GCA_900553055.1 uncultured Phascolarctobacterium sp. | reverse complement strand
CAGGTTATGGGAGCTATAGAGGCCGCAGGCCTCAAGGCAGTCAACTGGAGCGTCATCCCCCGGGATTGGACCAATCCCGGCGTGCAGCGCATTGTTGACCGCGTGTGCTTCGCGACGGAGCCAGGCGCCATCGTGCTGCTGCACGACGGCGACAGCCCGAAGAACGCCGCACCCCGCGAGCAAACCGTCGCCGCCGTCGGCCTCATCATCGACCAGCTGCGAGAAGAGAAGTATGAGTTTGTGACTATAAGTGAATTAGAAAAACACTCATTATGAAATTCGTAATAAGCATAGACGTTATCGCTCAAAGGTATACCTGTGAAAGTGTTGATCAAATAACTGAAATTGAGTAATAAGTAAGCAGCTGGTGAGCTGTGATTTTTAGCAAATGAGTGGCTCGGTACAATGGCCTCAAGGGTTCGAGAAAGTATATTCTTCTGCGAGACAAATAGCACCCCCTCAGAGGACAATTGTACCCAACGAAATTTGCGTCTAGCCACCAATTGAACAACTTCATTTTTGCACTTTGCAGCGTGCGAGACAGTTGCATAAGTAAAGCTTTCTAAAAATCACCGCGAGTATGATGCTTGCTTATTACGAATTTCAACACTTATATATCTAAATTAATCAAGGAGAACCAATATGAAACTAATCGTCGGCTTGGGCAACATCGGCCGAGAATACGAAAATACACGACACAACATCGGCTTCATGGTCGTGGACGAGCTCGCCAAGCGCCTCGGCGTCACCTTCGGCAAGGAAGACCGCAACGCCTATTGCGCCGAATACCGCGCCCCTGAAAAAATACTCATCATCAAGCCCACCACCTACATGAATTTAAGCGGCATCGCCGTCGGCGCCTACGCTAACTTCTACCACATCGACCCAGAAGACATCGCCGTCATCCAAGACGACATGGACTTGCCTGTAGGCCACCTGCGCATTCGCCGCAAGGGCAGTGCTGGCGGTCACAACGGCATCAAATCCATCACCGAGCACCTTGGCACCGAGGAATACCCCCGCTTTAAAATCGGCATTGGCCACCCCGAGCGCAATAACAAAGCCGTGGTTAACCATGTGCTGCACCAATTTCAGGGCGAGGACAAGGCTGCTATCGACACTGCTGTCAAGGCCATGGCCGAAGCACTGGAGCTGTGGCTCAAGGAGGGCGACCTTAACGCTGTCATGACCAAATACAATACCAAAAAAGCGAAGAAGGAAAAGCCGCCTAGACAAAAAAGCGCTGCAACAACAGCGGAAGCTGCACCGCAAGCTACAGCTGACGCCAAGGTTGCAACCGAGCAAACAGCAACGCCCCATGAAGCTACCCTGCTTGAGAAAGCCGTAAAATGGCTCAGCGAAAAATAATTGCATAAAAAGAGTGTACTATGTCATTTTTGTGGTGTGGTTGCCCCTTTGTCAATTTTTGCTTTACCAAAGCGAATCCACACAAATGTTAAAGGTATGACTACACCGATGTTGTAGCGCCGACCACAATCTTTGGTGGTATGCCATATATATGCACTGAATAAAGAAAAAAAGAGAACTGCGAATGCAATTCTCTTCAAAAAAGCCTATAAAAACCAATAGCCTGCTAGTGGCGCTAACACATAGCGCTTACCTAGATAACGGCGCATCACAGGACTTACTGAGAGAAGCAGCATATTAAGTATAAACTTAAATTATAAAAGCACTGCCGTTATCGGCAGTGCTTTTTTATCACATTCCAAACAAAATATCCACCTGGCATTCTTCTACCACTTCTTCACTAGAAAATTCTATAATCTCGATATCCTTGCCTATAATGTGTTTTCCCTATAAGTATTGAGCATTACTCAGCTTAGACGAAATAAGATTCAAAACATAGATGTTGTCGTAAAAATTATAGATGAATTTCCCTCCGAGCCCAGTTAAAGGGTTTAACTTGGTATTATCCATTGGTCATATCCATCATAGGCGTCAACAAATATGTTGCATTAGTCTGTGCAAAAGGATTATTCATAACAAGCACTTTGCCTTCATTTCTATCAGCAAAAATATCAGTCTTATCACGACGCATATAGTATAACAGACTTGAGCGAACGACAAAAGCCGACAAAAAACCTTCCCCATCAGAATTACGCGCCATTTCTCGCCAAGCAATTTGACAGACAACTTTTTCTACAAAAGGTCACTGCTAAGGAGAAGAAATATTTCCTTCAAGAATAATTTCTAAGCTTTGACACTTCATTACTCATCCTCCAAAACTATAAATTAAGAAAATCAACACTCCTGCCACAGCCCCAACAAGCATTTCTTCAGCTCAGCATAAGCTTCGTGTTCAAAATCAAATGCGCCCAGCTTAGCCGCTTCCGCCAAATTGCAGCCTACAAATTGTTCTGTTCCGGCAAAATAAGTATAGAGTAAATGCCGACTCGGATTAGTAAGCTTGAAAGAATTGCTGTCGCAAAAATCAACCTTGCCACTCTTTTTCTCCAGCTTTAGCTTAAAATCCGTTTCATCCTGCACAAATTTGCGCATCTGTTCCACGCTAACCAGGTATTCCCTAGCCATATTCAACAAGTTTTGGAAGTCGCATTCCTTGCTCGCGTCTATTTTTAGTGTTTCTAGCAGCAAATCCTCAAGATAGCCATGACGCCAACGCCTTCCATATTGCCTGCCCGGAAAGAAAAAATGCGCACAGTACTCCCTCGTACGGAAAAAAGCACTGCTGCGCAAATCTAAAAGCACATTTCTTCTATTTTCTAAATCATTTTGGGCATCGGCAAAAACAATTACCTTTTGCACCTGCTTGCTCCCCACGATACGGGGCAAGCGTTCTGCCAAGGACGAAAGCTGTTCTAACGAGCGATAATTTAAAAGCTGCAGCGTTGGTAAGCTCACACCCTGACGAAATAAATATTGTAGATATACATGGAGAAAACGCGCCATCTCTAGGCGCTCGCATAACAGCAAAATTTCGCCGTTAATAGTTAACTGCTTACTCATGATCTGCTCCATGCTTAGCTAGCATCTCTTCTGCTGCCTGAACCACCTGCTCCACCGTGAGGCGAGTCATGCACTGCATGTCGCTACATTTATGCTTCATGCCATCGGCGCAGCCGGGGCAGGGCGGCACTGCTGTCACAATAGTAGCATCCTCGGTATAAGGTCCGTACAGCTTGGGACTGGACGGGCCATACATGGCTACAATGGGCACCTTTTGGCTGATGGCCACATGCATCGGGCCACTGTCGTTAGTAATAATCAGGCTACAACGACGCATAGCCGCAGCTAATCCGCCGATAGTAAAATTACCAGTTGCTACCACCGGAGTAGTCTTCATGTAGCTCACGGCCTCCTGCACCATCTCCTCGTCCATGGTGCCGCCAAAGAAGACCGGCTTGTAGCCCTTAGCTGCCAGCGCATCGGCCACCTGAGCAAAGCGTTCCGGCGCCCAGCGTTTGGTCACCACGGCGCTGCCAATGTTAAAGCCAACCAGCTTATCGCTGCCAAATACACCATGGTCCCGCCAAAATTCTTCCGCATGAGCCATATGCTCCTCGCTCGGGAAGATTTCCAAACCATTATGCTCTAATTTAGTCACGCCCAATTGCGTCAAAACATCAAGATACATATCCGCAGCATGAATTCTGCGATTCAAGGGCGTGAACACATCCCACACAGGCTTGAACATAGTGTGGGTAGTACCACAGCGCTGCTTCACCTTTGTCATAGCACAAATAAAGGAGCAGCGCTCGTTGGGATGCAAATTGATGAGCACATCAAAGTCCATCTTGCTGAGACGTCTAGCACATGCTGCCAAAGCTAGCAGACTGTTGTCGCGCCCCTTTTTATCTATGGTGATAACCTCGTCCAAATAAGGGTTATGCAGCACCACGTCCTTAAGCTTTTCGTCGGCCAAAAAGGTGATATGGGCATCAGGTGCGGCCTTGCGCAAAGCGTGGATGAAGGGGGTTGTCAGCGTTAAATCCCCCAAATGCATCAAAAATGTTACCAATATTCTTTTGCCATTTAATGCCACTGCTTTAGCCATGAGCCTTCACCTTTTTTTCGTAAATTTCGTATACCATTTCCGGCTTGATGTCGTGCATACAATGCCAGTTTTGGCAGTTCTTTTTCAAGCACCCTGCACAGGATGCAGGGGAGAGAATAACCTCGGAATTTTTGCTGCCGTAGGGACCGGTTCTATCCGCCTTAGTTGGGCCATACATGGCCACTAAGGGCTTTTTCAAAGCCGCCGCAAAGTGCAGTGGGCCAGTATCCGCGCTGATATAGAAGCTGCAGTCCTTGATGAGGGCGGCCAGCTCACGCAAAGAGGTTTTGCCCGTCATGTCCAGCACGAGCGGGCTTGCGCATTGCTCCGCAATGGCTTTGCCCTTGGGCGCATCATCGGGGCCACCAGCTAAAACGATGTATTTACCATCCGTAGCAATCCTTTTGGCCAAGGCCACATAATGCTCCACGGGCCATTCCTTCGTCCACCAGCGTGCTCCCGGCACGATAACAACATAGTCAGCACCATCCCAGCCCAACTCACGCAGCTTAACCTGCACGCTTGCAGCTTCCTTGCTCAAATCAGGCATGGGGAACTGCACATCATCGAGGCTCTCGACCTTAGCTCCAAGATAACGCGCCACGTCTAAATAGCGTTCAATCACGTGCTCCTTGCTGTGTGCACCAGTAATCGCTTTACTAATGAGACCGCTGCCCTCCCGCATTTCACAATAGCCAATGCGGTTGCTGCAGCCGCTGATAGCAGCCAGCACCGCGCTCTTGAAAAGTCCCTGCATATCGATAACTAAATCAAAGTGCTTGCTATGCAAAAGTGCTTTCATTTCGCGATAATATTTTAGCTTATCGAGTAAGCCCATTTTATTAAATTTTACCTTGTCGAAATACAGCACCTCGTCGATGACTGGCGCATCCGGCACGAAGCCAGCAAATTGAGGATGTACCAGCCAAGTGATTTTTGCCTTGGGATAACGCTGACGCAGCGCAGCCGCAAAGGGCAGGGTGTGCAATATGTCGCCTAAGGAGCTCATCTTGATAAGTAAAATATTTTTATATTCCATATTCGTGCCTTAATTATATTCTAATATGTTCTTTACAAATTCCAATAAATTGCCACCTTTGAAAAGGTAGCCTCGAATGCCGGCGGCCTCGGCCGCCTCCACGTCACGCTTGCCGTCGCCGATAAGGAAGCATTGCTCCTTGTCTAGGTCATACTCTCCAAAGGCCTCTAGCAGCATGCCGGGTTTGGGCTTGCGGCAATCGCAGTCTATAGCGTATTCCGCCACCTTGCCCTCCTTATGGTGGGGGCAATAATAAAATCTTTCGATTTTGCCACCGCTGGCTGCAATTTCCCGCTGCATAAAGTCATGCAGCTCCTGCATTTGCGCTACGGTGTAATAGCCTCGGGCAATACCGCTTTGGTTGGTGACAACGAAAATTTTATAGCCCAGCTTAGTTAAATAAGCCACGGCCTCGCGTGCACCCTCAACCCACTTTAAATCGCTGATTTTATACAAATAATCCACGTCCACATTGAGGACGCCGTCACGATCGAAAAAAACGGCCTTATCTTTCATAGACATAATAACCGCCGGTCTTGTCTAAGAGCTGGCAATATTCCTCAGCAGCCTCTTCGATGGGAGTAAAGCCGCCGTCATAGCCTGCTGCTAGGAGGTTGCTAGCGTCAGCCTCAGTGAAGCTTTGGTATTTGCCCTTGAGCACCTCGGGGAAGGGCACGTATTCCAGCTCTCCGCTGCCAAAATGATTCAGCACAGCCTTGGCGCAGGTGTTGAAGGGATGCGCGTGACCGGTGCCGCAGTTAAAGATGCCGCTGATTTCCGGATGCTCCCAGAAATAGAAGTTAACCTTGACAACGTCCTTGACATAGATAAAGTCACGAGTTTGCTCGCCGGGGCCATAACCATCGTATTCGCCAAAGAGGCGCACCTTGTGCTCAGCCTTCCATTGGTTATACATTTGGAAAATCATGGAAGCCATTTTGCCCTTGTGGTTTTCCTGAGGACCATAAACGTTGAAATAGCGCAGGCCTACTACCTGGCTTTGGGCAGTGGACAGCAAGCGACGCAAATAATTATCAAAGAAAAGCTTGGAGAAGGCATACACGTTCAGCGCTTCCTCGCAGGCGGGCTCTTCACGGAAGCCATGGGCGCCACTGCCATAGGTGGAAGCGGAGGAAGCATACATCATTTGAATTTTTCTATCCAAGCAGAAATGCAGCACATTCTTGGTGTACTCAAAATTGTTTTCCATCATGTATTTGCCGTTGTATTCCATGGTGTCGGAGCAAGCGCCCTCGTGGAAAATAACGTCAATTTTTTCATGATTGAATTTGCCTGCCTTCAAAGCATCCATAAAGGCATATTTATCCATGTAATCATGAACCTTCAGGCCTTGAATATTCTTGAATTTTACCATATTGGTCAGGTTATCAACCACCAAAATATCATCAATACCGCGGTCATTAAGGCCCTTAACAATATTACTGCCGATAAAGCCGGCACCACCAGTTACAATAATCATAATTTGCCCTCCTTAACCATTTTGGCAATTTTTTCGACTACTCCAGTGGTGGAGTAACCATCCTCGAACTCAATAATGCGCACTTCGCCAGCGTATTCACGGCCAGCTACCTGCTCGGGTGTATAGTCGCCGCCCTTGACCAAAATATCAGGGCGAATTTTTTCGATTAATTCCGTGGGGGTGTCCTGATCAAAGAGTACCACCGCGTCCACGCAGGCCAGGGCCGCCAAAACTCTGGCCCGGTCCAGCTCGTGCACTAAGGGACGGGTTTCGCCCTTCAAGCGGCGCACAGAAGCGTCCGTATTCAGGCCCACGATTAAATGCTTGCCCAAATTGCGAGCCTTTTCCAAATAGGTAACATGGCCCACATGCAAGATATCAAAGCAGCCATTGGTAAAAACGATTTTTTCCCCGCAGGCCTTCCAGGTTGCGGCGAGGGAGGCAATTTCCTGCCAGCTCAGCGTTCTGTAGCCACGGCCCTGCTTGCGCTCCTCCGTGAGCAAATCCTTTAAAAGCTCATCCCGGTGCACAGGATAGGTGCCCACCTTGGCCACCACGATGCCTGCGGCTCTGTTGGCCATATAGATAGCGTCCGCCAGCTCCAGCTTGCCGGCTACACCTGCTAGCAGCGTTGCTGCTACGGTATCCCCTGCGCCCGACACATCAAAAACCTCGATGGCCGTGGCCGGACTATGCAGCACCTCGCTATCGTTGACGAGGGACATACCCCGTTCGCTACGGGTAACGACCACATTTTTAATTTGGTATCTATCCTTGGCAGTGCGTGCCATTTCCACTACCGCGCCATCTTCGTTGTCGCGGACGCAGCCTGCAGCCTCGCACATTTCCTTTAAATTGGGAGTGATGAAGTCGCAGCCACGATACTTGGTCCAATCGGCGCCCTTGGGGTCGATGAGCACGGGAATATTGTAGGCATGGCCCTCGTTAATCACCCATTGGCAAAAATCGTCGGAGCACACGCCCTTGGCGTAGTCGGAGACGATGATACCGTCTAGACCTTCATCTAAAAGCTGTGCCATTGGCGCAGCTGTACTATTTCTTCGGGATACAAATCCCCTGTTTCTTCAAAATCAAGACGCAACATTTGTTGATTGCCGCCCAAAACACGCAGCTTAGTAATGGTTTTGCGGCGCGGGCTCTTAACCAAGCCACTGTGGTCGATGCCTGCCTCGTCCATCAGGCTTTCTAGGAGCACGCGATTTTCGTCATCACCAGTCACGCCGCCCATGAATACCTGGCATTCCAAATGAGCCAGATTGGCAGCCACGTTGGCAGCACCGCCCAGCACGGATTTGATACGATTAATTTTCGTCACCGGCACTGGTGCTTCCGGGGAGATGCGCTTTACCTCGCCGTGGAAATATCTATCCAGCATCACATCGCCGATGACGGCGATGCGCACATTTTTTATTTGCTCTGCTAAAAAGGTTGTTACAGCTAAGCCCAAATTATTCACCATCCACCAGCTCACACAGAATGTGGCCTATCAAAATATGCATTTCCTGAGCCCTTGCCGTGATTTTGGCCGGAACAGCAATGCATTCGTCGCACAGCGTGGCCATTTTCCCGCCACCGGCGGCGGTCATGCCCACACAATATACGCCTTTAGTTTTGGCTAATTCGATAGCCTCCACCACGTTGGGGCTGTTGCCGCTGGTGGAAATGCCCACCAGCACATCGCCAGCCTGAGCCAGCGCCTCCACCTGACGCACAAAGACCTTGTCATAGCCATAGTCATTGCCCACTGCTGTCAAAATAGAAGTATCCACAGTCAATGCGATAGCAGGCAAACCACGGCGTTCCTTTTGGAAGCGGCCTACGAATTCAGCAGCCAAATGCTGGCTATCTGCTGCACTGCCACCGTTGCCACAGAATAACACCTTGTGACCTTCAGCCAGTGCCTTTTTTATTGCCTCTGCAACGATTTGGATTTGGCCCATGATTTCGCTGTTCATAACGGCGTTGGCCACCTCTAAATGGTCCAAAAAACGTTGTTTAATAATCTTATCCATAATTAACCTCTTGCTTACAAGTTGTAGAAATAATACATGATTTTGTAGGAATTATCTCCTCTTTCAAAATGCTCCTGCTCATAAGTGAATTCCAAAGCCCAGCAACAGAACTTATGTAACCAACGATAATCTGTTTCGTAGTTATTATGCTTGCCAATATCATAACGATTAACAACACTAATAACGTTGCGACTATCCGGAGTCCATTGCAAACCATTACGCAACTCCTTGGCCATATCAGGCTGTCCGATATCAAACAAACTGCTAGTAATATCTTCTCGATAGAATCCTACCCAAGTCCGCCATTGGGGGCCCATCTTCTGTCCTAAGGTAGCATAATACATATTAGTAGAGCGAGTTTCATCAGTTATACTTTCGTGTACCCACTTTTTACCAATAGTCAAATTAAGTACTGTATTCTTTGAATTAAAGAAATAAATGGGGTCATGATTTAAATATACTGCATACTCTTTATGCCAGCTCTTAGAACTGCTTCTTTTAGTTTCTGGATTCCAGTTATTCCAAAGACCATACTCATAGTAACCAGAATAGCTCAAGGGCAGGCCATCAATAATATGATGATTTTCATAATCGAAGCGCCAGTTATTCTGCTTTCTGTACCAAATGTCATCATCCTCATCCCAACCATGCAGATAGGAAATATTAAAATTACGTTCATGATGCTTAATTTGATATACCGGTTTAAAGCCCGCCTTTGAATACTCAGGCAAATCCATTGATACCATGGTTTTTTCACTAACAGGCTGGCTAATTTCCAGCTTAGCGTAAAAGCCATTGTCCCCACCATCATAGCCAACACGAGGCATAATTTTTGTTTTACCCTCATCATTTAAATAATTAACCCACAAATCGCGAGAATATACATGCTTGCCACGCACAAACACCTTTACATCACGAGCAACAATTTTTTCCTTGGGATAAATTTCAAAGGTGCTAGCCGTTATAGAAAGGCAGGGCGGATGTTTAACAGCTGGACACTTAGATGAGCGACCGCCCTGATCAACCACCATTTTATCGGGATAAATTGTAGCATGAGGAGCATCAAAAATATCCTTTAGGCTGGTGCCATTAATTTGCTTAATTTCACCATTCTTCGTATTGAAATTATAATGCACCCATTGTCCCTTCATTTTGCTGTTGGGCTCCACCAAGGTACCGCCTTGCTCCAGCCACACATCGCCTGTTTTCATATTACCCACCGCATAAGTAGTTAACAATGTCTCCTTGCCCTGAGTAATTACAACATTGCCGCTAACATGAAAATCACCACTAGTGCTATCATATTCGGCATGGTCAGCCTTCATATTAATTGGCAGGGGCTCACTAGCCTCTTTTTTCATTTTAGTGGATTTTTTAGGTTCTACAGCCTCATTGGGCTTAAGCTGGTCCTGCTCTTCATCAGCAAAAACAGGCGCATCATAGCGTTGAGCTTCATCATTGGTAAATTGGGCCGCATAAGCAGGAACACATAGTTCCAATGCTAACGCGATAGCAACAAAAGATTTTTTCATAGGAGTACTCCTTTTTATAAGATGAATGAGAAAAATACATAATAATCCACTTAACATTATAGCACAAACTAAATAAGAAAGCCCACTCTTTTTTTCGAGTGAGCTTTTGTAATTTAATTATTGTAATTTCCTGTATACACAGGTATGTAATACGGTGGAGAAGGCATTATATACGAGGAAAGGCGACGACGGCGTATCGTTAATACTCCTAGGAGCCTTGACGAAGTAGATGATGCCTTATACGTCGTATTACTCTTGATAGATAACACCTTGCAAGGACACATCCTCGCTAGTCTGCACATAAGTTTCGCAGCCAACAGGAATGGTAACGCTATTGCCCTTCACAAAGGCACCGCCAACGATGCCAACGGGGCCAAGGATAACCATACCACCAATTGCTGCGCCTGCTGCACCGGCAATGCTTTCAGCCTTTTGCTGAGCTAGCTCGCCCACGGTCAGGGGAATCTTAGTGCCATCAACGCCATAAATATGGGTAAAGGTAATGTCGATACGACCATCCTTACCAAAAATACCTGGTTGAACAACTTTTTTAATCACGCCGACACCATTAGCTCCCTTGGGCAGCACCAGTACATCGTTTACATAGAGATTATCGGCAGCCTTAAATTGCACCTTATCACCTTGACGGCTTTGTTTAGTGCTCATTTCGGCAGTAAAGCTAATTTTAAATACGGAATCCTTGGGCAAAGTAACCTGTTGTACGGGAACATTGCCATCGGTATAGGAAGCAAGCTTCAGGAGCTCCTCCAAACGACCGGACAGAGCACCAGTTTGAGCCTGACCATGGAGCATTTTTTCCTGAGCCTCAATGCGGTTCTTGGCCGGACCGCCGGACATGCTTTCATTCATGCGCCATTCCACAACATTCAGCTTAGTTGCGAAGGAAGCCTCGCCATTTTCAGGAGTTCCCTCCAAATAATCATACATATTGTCCACACGCTTTAAAATAGCATCGCTGGTCACCGCACCATAAACATCGTCCTCAAGGCTATCCATGCGCTGGATAAGAGAACCGCTTTGCTCAGTGCCATAAAGAATTTTCTCCATAGCGCCGATTTTATCAGCCACGGACATATTCAGCTCCGCGGCAAAGCCCGGCATCACCATGGTAAAACAGAAGATGCAGGTCAACAAGAGTGTTGCAAGTCTTTTTTTCAATTTTCATTCCTCCTATCAGAGTAAACTATACCATTTTTATTATAGCATACTATCGACAAAAAGAATAGCTTACCTGCTTCAGAAACAGATAAGCTATTGATTTTATTTTTTATAATGAGCCAGGCTTTCTGCTATTGCAGCCTCCATTTCGTCCATTTTAGCAAAGCGGCGACGATGCTGAGCCCGCTTAGAAGGCTTCAGCTCTTCCATGGACTTGCGGTACTCCTCAACCGGCATAATATAAAAACGTCTATCGGAGCATTGCTTACCCTCGCACTCCTGCCAAAAGGCACCAAAATCAGTCTTAAGCTTGCGGTCCATGCGCACATGACTCATGGCATAATAGCCTTCGTTAGCAACAGCATAAATATTGGCAATCTTCATCGCCTTTGCCAAGCTGCGTAGGCCATAAAAAATTAAGTTTTTCGTGCGATAACCAAAAAACGCCTTGGTCAAGCCCTTAATCAAATCATTACCATTTTGCGGCCCCTGCAAAGCGCCAATGTAAATCACATTTTTGCCATCCGCGGGATTCTTGGCAAACCAGAACATAATCTGATAAAGCTCCTCGCCCTCATAGCTAAGCACCAAGGACAGGCAGCCCTCCTTGCGTTGGCCCGCATGAAACCACAGGCTCATGGTAAGAGGCTTATCAAAATAGGTATCCTCCCACAGCTGTACCTTTTTATGCTCAACATACAGCTCATGCATCAGCTCCGGGCCAAAATATTGCTCCATAATCAGCACATGGTCCTTCACCAGTTGCATACGCTCTTCCCAAGTCGAACCTTTATAAAAGAAGGTACGTGTAGCCTGCTCCACAAAGGAAGGATTACCCATTAACCACTTTTCTCTATGCTCATTAGCTGCGAAAAAATCTAGCAAATCATTAACCATGCTGCTATGCAAACGACAACGGGTGCGAAACACTAAATAGCGCTTCATTTCCTTAAGAATATTAGTCTGATATAAGCTTTTACCGATATATTCTAAAATGTTTTTCTCCATGAGTTACCCCTATGTAATGTTATAGTTAGTAATATTATAACATATTTTTCACATTGGTGAAACTGCAAAAGGAAGCTTATTTCTTGCGCATGTGCTCTTCTATGTATTTGCCGACGATTTTCACAGCACAATAATCGCCGCACATGGAGCACGCCTCGTCATCGCTCTTATTCTTGCGATTACGATATTCGGTAGCCTTTACAGGGTCCAACGCTAGGCGCAGCTGCTCCGGCCAATCCAAATTTTTGCGAGCCTTGGCCATCGCCAAATCCCACTCCCAAGCCTGCTTATTGCCCTTTGCTAAATCAGCAGCATGGGCAGCAATACGCGCAGCAATAACGCCCTCACGCACATCCTGCAAATCGGGCAATCCCAAATGCTCTGCGGGGGTTACATAGCAGAGGAAGTCGGCGCCGCTCACTGCAGCCAAGGTACCACCAATAGCGCTGGTAATATGGTCGTAGCCAGGAGCAACGTCAGTTACCAAGGGCCCCAGCACATAGAAGGGAGCGCCGTGGCAAAGGCGTTTTTGCAGCTGTATATTGGCTGCGATTTGGTTATAGGGCACGTGACCGGGGCCCTCCACCATCACCTGCACGCCCTTGTCCCAAGCACGCTGAGTCAGCTCGCCCAAATTCAGCAGCTCCTGGATTTGCGCTCTATCGGTAGCATCGGCAATGCAACCAGGACGCAGCCCATCGCCCAAGGAAATAGTTACATCATACTCAGCACAAATATCAAGAATTTCATCGTAGTATTCATAAAGAGGGTTTTCCTTATTATTATGCAGCATCCAGCCAGTAATAAAGGAACCGCCGCGGCTGACAACATCCATCACGCGACCTTCATCAATTAAAGCCTTGAGCACATTGCGATTGATGCCACAGTGAATAGTCATAAAATCCGCACCATCTGCTGCCTGCTGACGAATAACGTCAAAAATATCCTCCTTGGTCATCTCAACCACAGCACCGCGCTTTAAAATGGTTTCTACAGTTACCTGATACATGGGCACTGTACCCACCATCACCGTAGACGCGCCGATAATCGCTTGCCGAGATGCACTAATATTATTTCCTGTTGATAAATCCATTACGGAGTCGGCACCTGCTTCGATAGCAGCAGCCAGTTTTTCGAGCTCCGGCTCCGGGTCAGGATAGCTGGAGGAAGTACCGATATTAGCATTAACCTTCACCTTCAGGCCTTGACCCACACCACGGGGAATAATATTTTTATGATTGATATTGCAGGGAATGGCGATAGTGCCTGCAGCTACGCCCTCACGAATAAACTCAGGAGTAACCTGCTCCTGCTCTGCCACGATTTTCATGGCCTCAGTGATGATGCCCTGTCTTGCCAATTGCATTTGTGTTGCCATATTTTTGCCTCCTTATACACGCTTAACCTGTACACCAGCAATAAAAAAGCTGCCGCGGCTCCTGCGACAGCTAGTCTTTTTACAACTACGCTTTCCTACGCCGGTCCTAACCGTCTCAGGTTCAAAGGGTCGGAAATTTCCTCTCAGCAGCCGCTTCGCTGCGCCCCTAGCGATTTTATTCAACTGCTTTTACTTTAGCACTAAAGCTAAAAATATGCAAGCAAAAATCAGGAGAAAGGCCAAACTCAGAAAAATGCCTGCTTATTTTGGCTCAAGGGTGTAAACTTTCTAACATATTATGTGCAAAAGAAGCATACACGAATATTTTCTTTAATTTTTCTTGACTACGTTCGTAAAAGTGTTATAATTCACTTTAATATCAATATTGCAACGCTATGAAGGAGAAGCAGCCTGCTAAGCTTTCAGAAAGCTGTCGGTTGATGCAAGACAGCAGCAAGGCACACCTGTTCCGCTCCGGAGCGGCGAATGATGAATCCGACGGGCTCGCCCGATACAGCGAAAGAAAGTTGGCCTTTGGCAAATTGGGTGGCACCGCGAGCAGTTCTCGTCCCATGTGGGATGGGGGCTTTTTTTATTTATGTCGCTCCGCCAAGGCAATTTGGGTGGTACCGCGAGAGGAGAAGCTCGTCCCAAAGGGCGTGCTTCTCTATATTTTTATTAGGAGATTTTTATTATGATTAGGACTTATAATTTTAATGCAGGCCCCTCCGCCATGCCCCTTGAGGTTTTGCAGGAGGCTCAAGCCGAATTTTTGAACTATGCCAACACCGGCATGAGCATCATCGAGATGAGCCATCGCAGCGCCGATTACGCTGCCATGCATGCCGAAACCAAAGCTTTGCTACGCGAGCTGATGGAAATTCCTGAGGATCACGAAATTCTCTTTATTCAGGGTGGCGGCAGCACCCAGTTTTTAATGACTGCCGCTAATTTCCACACTAAAAAATACGCAGCCTATGTGAACACCGGCGTGTGGGCTAAAAAAGCCATGGCCGAAGCCAAATTCTATGGCGATACATATGAAGCGGCCTCCAGCGCTGACAAAAACCACAGCTATATTCCTACAGAGTTTAGCTTTAAACCCGACACCTCTTATGTACACATCACTGCCAACAACACCATCTACGGCACCGAATATAAAACATTCCCCAAATTCGATGTGCCTGTAATCTGTGATATGTCCAGTGACATCCTCTCCCGCAAGGTGAATGTTTCCGACTTTGATTTGATTTACGCAGGAGCGCAAAAAAATCTGGGCCCAGCAGGCGTAGTTATCGTTATCGCCAAGAAAGAATTTTTGGCAACGGCTCGCAAAGATTTGCCCACCATGCTTAAATACTCCACCTTTGCTGACAACGATTCCCTTTACAATACCCCGCCTGTTTTTGCCATCTACATGGTCAACAAAACATTGCATTGGATTAAAAATCAGGGCGGCGTAGAGGCTGTGGCCAAGAACAACGAAGCCAAAGCCAAAGTGATTTATGATGTTATCGACAATAGTAACGGCTTCTACAAGGGTCACGCTGAAAAAGACTCTCGTAGCCTTATGAACATTACCTTTAATCTGGCAACGCCAGAGATGGAAAAGGATTTTGTAGCCAAGGGCAAAGCCGCAGGCTTTGTGGGCATCGGTGGTCACCGCCTCGTAGGCGGTTGCCGCGCATCTACCTACAACGCAGTACCCATGGAGGCATGTATTGCGTTAGCCGAGTTTATGAAAGCATATCAGAAAGAGCATGAATAAATTACATTATGAAATTCGTAATAAGTAATCATCATGCTCGCGGTGATTTTCTCAAGCGAGTCGCCAAATTGTGCAAGTGTCGCGCACGCAGCAGAATTTGTGCAGGGAGCTGTCCCCTTGGGGATAACGCGAATTTC
>USBV01000018.1 GCA_900553055.1 uncultured Phascolarctobacterium sp. | reverse complement strand
CAGCGGCGGTTCGTTGCAAATCAAGGCGCGCGCCCTGCACCTGCAGCATGCTGCATTGCGTCATCGCACCAAGTATTTTGTGCGTGCTTTGGGCACACGCATCGGCGCCGCCCTGCAAAGCAGAAGGCGGCAGCGCCTCACTAAAGCCCAAATGCGGGCCATGCGCTTCATCCACCAACAGTACCGCTCCATGCGCGTGGCATATTGCAGCAATAGCTTGCACGTCGGCAGCTATGCCATAATAGTTGGGGCTAGTCAAAAGCACCGCTTTGATGCTGCTATCCGCCGCCAACGCAGCCTCTATTGCTGCAGGTGTAACCTGCAGCATGAGGCCGAACTCTTTGCTATATTCAGGCTGCAAATAGACCGCCTCTATGCCGCCCAGGATTAAGCCGCCAGCAACGCTGCGATGCGCGTTGCGAGGCAAAAGCAGCTTCTCACCCGGATTGAGTGACGTCATCAGCATGGCGTGAATGGCCTGACTGGTGCCATTCACGCACCAAAAACAGGCGTCGCTACCATAGGTGTGCGCGGCCAATCCTTGGCCGCGCTTGATGTAGCTTTCTGGCTCGTGAATATCATCCAGCTCACTCATCAGCGACACATCCATTGCCACGCTCTCGCCCATTTCCTGGCGCAGCAGCGCTTCCATACCCCGGCCCCCCTTGTGGCCCGGAGTGTGCATTGGATATACATCCTCGTTTTTATATTTCAGCATAGCCTCCACTAAAGGCATGGCCACGCCTTGCTTAGCAAAATCCATTTATCTTATAGCCTCCAAGAATACATAGTATCCCACTATATCTTATTATTTTATCATACGCGCCAGTTTTTCACAAACAAAAATGACGGCACATATGGTACCGTCATCAAAAATCTTCTTTTGTTAGCTAAGGCAATCCTTTTTATTCCCCCGCGATATCCTGCACCTTTTCCCACACTACAAAGCGGGCCTTACTAAAGCCGTTGAAGGTGGTAGCAGAAGCGGAGGTATAGGCTCCGCAGGAGGGCACGAGAAGTAGGTCGCCCACTTCTAAGGGAGCAGTCATGCGCCCGCGGAACATGATATCCAGGCTATCACAGCTGGGTCCCGCAAAGGTCGCGGCAACCTTCTCATCACTCTCCTTAAAGCTAATCAGCTTAAAATCCCACTGGTCAAAGAGCACACCGGAGAAGGTGCCGTAAAGGCCCTCGTCCAAGAAGTACCAGGGCTGGCCACCACGCTCAGTTACACCAACCACGCTCGTAATCAAATTAACCGCCGTGCCGCAAATATAACGACCGGGCTCCGCCCAAATTTCTGCATCCACAAAATCCTCATCCAAGCGTGCGGCAATCTGCTTCAACATTTCCGGCAGATTAAACTTCACCTTGGGCTCAGGAATGGGGAAGCCGCCGCCGATATCCAAAATGCGCAGGTGCAGCCCCGCAGCCTCAGCCTCTTCAAACAGCTCTCGCGCGATATCCATAGCGTATAAATACGGGTCGGAGCTAACAGTTTGGCTGCCCACATGAAAGGCGATGCCCGCCATATCCAGCCCAGCCTCCTTAGCCTTCAGCATCAACGCTAAAGCATCCTCACGGGAAGCACCAAATTTTTTGTTCAAATCCACATGTGCCGAAGAATTATCAATGCGCAAGCGCAGCAGCACTGTAGCGTTAGGTAATTTTTGCTTAATTTTTTCTATTTCACTCGCGCTGTCAAAGGTCATCTTGCTCACGCCGCATTGACGACAAGCCTCAAGTCCCACGCCCAGCTTTACCGGATTAGCATAAATCATGCGGGAGCCTGCCACACCCATGTCATGCAGAGTGTGGATTTCGCCATCAGAGGCCACATCAAAGCAGGAGCCTAATTCAGCCATCACTCGCAAAATTTCCGGATGCGGATTTGCCTTAATCGCATAATGCACCTTCACGCGCGGTAGATATTTACGTAATACATTATAGCTTTTCTTGACTTCCTTCAAAGAAAGCACCAATAGTGGCGTACCAAATTCAGCTGCTAATTTTTCCACAGCAGTTTGGCTTAATTGAAAATACTTCTCTTTTTTCATGCCCACTCTCCCCTTGCCATAGCATTTATTTGTTGTTTAGATTGTACCACAATCACGAGAAAGTACAATAGGAAAACGCAAGAAAATCGTCATTTTTTGAGGAGTTTGCAATTTTTTCACGTTAATCACGGATTGGGAGCTATTGTAGCCCAAAAACGCCTTTTTTGCTTAAAATTAACTAAATAAAAATTATATACTAAAACGAAAAACCGCTACGACGCCTGCAAACATCGTAGCGGTTTTCTTTATCTCTAGGGAAAGGAGATATAGGGATAACAGGATTAAATTATTCTGCTGGCTGCTGAGCGTTTTTAACAACAGCCTTAGCAGCCTTTTCGAACTTGCTGCGCGCCAGCATCACAAAATGACCACACCCGCAGCATTTCATGCCAAAGTCCATGCCGGTGCGAGTAATTTCCCACTCATCGCTGCCACAGGGATGAGCCTTTTTCATCTTTACCACATCACCAACATGCACGGAAGAAGCGGCTAGCATTATTCCAATCCATCCAGGGACATAATATCGGTTACTTCGTAGCCAGCTTCGCGAATTTGCTCAATAATATCCAAGCCATTATTATTCAGACGGCAGCGAATAGTGATTTCCGCAGTGCCATTGCCACTTTGCAAGGTAGCCAAGGAGATGATATTGATGCCATCCTCCTTCATAATGCTGGTGATTTCAGCAACAACGCCAACCTTATCGGGAGCAATAACGGTGAAGCGAGTGCAGCTTTGGTTTACGCCCATCATTTCTACAAAGGAGCGGAACATATCGCTACGGGAAATAATACCACAGAGCTTGCCATCACGACCCAAAACAGGCAGTGCGTTAACCTTGCGCTTATACAGATTATAAGCTACATACTCAATGGTATCCTCGCTATCCACTGTTACCACAGTGCGGCTCATAATATCTTTAACCTTCAAGCGGCCTAAGAGATAATTAGCCTCATAGCGAGACAGAGTGGAGCTGTCGCTAGGAGATGCCTTGCCAATATCATCCACAGTAATCATACCACGTACACGAGAAATATCGTCCACTACCGGCAGGCTATACAGCTTTTTGCTGCGCATAACCTCGCGAGCTTCCAGCATGGATTGATCCTCGCGCACAGTAATGACGTCTTTAGTCATAAAATCCTTAACTAACATGAAATGACCTCCTCTTGTTAGCCGCCCAAATATGCCTTGCGTACTTCCTCACTGCTTGCCAGCTCTTGGGCAGTACCGCTCAGGGTAATACGGCCGGTTTCCAGAACATATGCTTTATCAGCAATGGACAATGCCATATTAGCGTTTTGCTCTACCAACAGAATGGTAGTGCCGCCAGCATTGATTTCTTTTATTATATTAAAAATTTCCTTAACCAGCAAGGGGGCAAGACCCATAGAGGGCTCATCCAAGAGTAATAATTTTGGACGGCTCATCAGAGCACGGCCCATAGCCAGCATTTGCTGCTCACCACCGGAAAGAGTACCGGCGATTTGATACTTACGCTCTAACAAACGCGGGAATTTTTCAAATACATCCTGCATGTCCTTGGCAATGCCGTCCTTATCCTTGCGCAGATAAGCACCCAGCTCCAGGTTTTCCAAAACAGTCATGTTTGCGAAAACGTGACGACCTTCGGGCACCTGACACAGGCCCATGCCAACGATTTTATGAGCAGGTACACCGGCAATATCATTACCTTCATACAGGATTTTACCGGTTTTGGGTTTCATCAGACCGGAAATAGTGCGCAGGGTTGTGGACTTACCTGCGCCGTTAGAACCAATCAACGCTACAATTTCACCATCGGGAACATCGAGGCTGATGCCTTTAATGGCGTGGATAGCGCCGTAATAGACATTAATATCTTCAACTCTTAACATTAGTTGATAACCTCCTCGCCCAGATATGCTTCAATTACACGACTGTTGTGTTTAATCTCTTCCGGACTGCCTTCAGCAATTTTCATACCATATTCCAGTACATAAATGCGCTCGCACACGCCCATAACCAAGCCCATATCATGCTCGATGAGCAGGATGGAGAGGTCAAATTTATCACGAATCCAACGAATCATTTCCATCAGCTCGTGAGTTTCCTGCGGGTTCATGCCAGCAGCAGGCTCGTCCAACAAAAGCAGCTTTGGCTCGGTAGCCAATGCACGGGCAATTTCCAGACGACGCTGTTTGCCATAGGGCAGATTCTTTGCAACCTCGTTGGCTTCGCCCTCCAGATGGAAAATTTTCAACAAATCCATCGCCTTTTGGGTGATGAAATCTTCTTCGTTTAGATATTTTTTATCGCGAATAATAGCATCGACCAGATTATAGGTAACGTGCATATTATAAGCAATTTTTACGTTATCGATTACGCTCAGCTCGGAGAAAAGGCGGATATTTTGGAATGTACGAGCCATGCCCAATTGGGTAACCTGGTAGGATTTCTTACCACTGCTCTTTACACCATTAAAATATACATCGCCCTCACTGGGAGTATATACGCCGGTAATCATATTAAAGGCGGTAGTTTTGCCTGCACCGTTCGGACCGATAAGACCAATCAGCTCTCCCTTGTTAATGTACATGGAAAGGTTGGATACGGCGCGCAGACCACCGAAAATCATGGATACATTATCTACCTTCAGCAGCTCTGCCATTGCTCTTACCTCCAAACTTAAACATCTTGCGGCTCAGCTCTTCGCTACCGAACAAGCCTTGCGGACGACGCAGCATCAAAACAATCATGGTGATGGAATAGATAACCATACGCCATTCCGGATAGTCGGACAGATAAGCAGAAATGAAGGTCAGGAGCGTTGCGCCGGTGATAGCACCAGTCATGGAGCCCAAGCCACCCAAAACTACCATGGTCAGAATATCAAAGGAACGCATGAAGGTGAAGGATGCGGGATGCGCCAGGAAGAAGTAATGGCTAAAGAGGCAGCCTGCAGTGCCTGCGAAGGATGCGCCCAGAGTGAAGGCCATTACCTTATACTTAGTAGTGTTAATGCCCATGGTATCGGCTGCGATTTCGTTTTCACGAATTGCCAGGCAGCAGCGACCCAGAGCGGAGTTTTTAAAGTTCTTAATGAAGAAAATGATGGCCATCATAATCCAGAAGGTATAAGCGAAGGTAGTCATACGGGGGATACCCATAAGGCCGGAGGCACCGCCTACATAGTCGATATTAAGAATGCAGATACGGATAATTTCGCCAAGACCTAAGGTAGCGATAGCAAGATAGTCACCATCAAGGCGCAGGGTGGGCAAACCAATCAGGAAGCCTAAGAAGCCTGCACAAACAGTTGCTACAACCAGGCCCAGCTCAAAGGGCAGGCCCAGCTTAACGGTGATGATAGCACCGGTATAAGCACCAACAGCCATGAAGCCGGCATGACCAATGGAGAACTGGCCGGTATAGCCGTTAATCAGGTTCAGGCTGACTGCTAAAATGATGTTGATACAAATCAGGATGATGTTCAATTCCCAGAAGGGGCCGATTACTTCGGCCAAAATCAGGCCTTGAACAACTGCAAAGATAATTACAGAAGCGATAAGGGCTTTTAAATCAAATTTTCTAATCGGATTCATACTAAGCACCTCACACTTTCTCACGAACATTCTTACCTAACAAGCCGGAGGGCTTGTAGAGAAGAATAAGAATCAAAATACCAAAGGCCGCTGCATCACGGAAGGTGGAGGATAGGAAGCCACTTACCATAGCTTCTACTACACCCAAAATGATGCCGCCAATCATAGCGCCGGGGATAATGCCAATGCCACCCAATACTGCAGCAACGAAGGCCTTCAGGCCGGGCATCATGCCCATCAGCGGGTCAATGGAGTTATAGTAAACACCTACCAGCACGCCGCCAGCTGCTGCCAGAGCACTGCCCAGAGCAAAGGTGGTGGAAATAACGCGGTCAATGTTGATGCCCATCAGTCTTGCAGCATCAGCATCAAAGGATACAGCGCGCATTGCCTTGCCGGCTTTGGTTTTGTTTACGATGTAGGTGAGCACTGCCATCAAAATAATGGAGCTCAAAAGAATAACCAGCTGTTGGCTGTTAGCAACCAAGGGACCCATGTTATAAACAGTAGCATTGAATACTGCGGGGAAGGTGCGAGGTTGCGGGGATACCAAAAGAATCATGCCGTATTCCAAGAAGAAGGATACGCCGATTGCGGTAATTAGGATTGCGATACGCGGTGCATTACGCATGGGGCGATACGCGATACGTTCAATAATGATACCTGCGATTGCAGCACAGGCCATAGAAAAGATAATTGCAGGAATAAAGGGCAAGCCCAAGGTAGTGGTTGCATAGAAGCCGAAATAGGCACCCAGCATATAGATATCACCATGTGCGAAGTTGATGAGCTTGATGATACCGTATATCATGGTATAACCTAAAGCGATCAGTGCGTAAATACTACCAAGAGATACACCGTTGATCAGCTGCTGAAAGAACTGATGCATAAAGGTCTCCATAATTTTTCCTCCCTAGAGATTTAAATTTGCCTAAGCGGGACACGCTTCTTGATAAAACGAGGCTGTTGTCACACAAAACAACAGCCTCGTTGAATTGAACTAGTTAAGACTACTTGTGTTACCTATCAGGGATTAACTTTAGCTTTGAAGGTTTGAACGCCATCTTTGTGCTCGATGATAACTGCGCTCTTAATGGGGTTGTGTTGTTCGTTGAAGGTTACTTCGCCGGATACGCCCTTGAAGCCAGCAATTTTAGCCATTGCAGCAGCAATCTTTGCAGGTTCAGCGGATTTTGCATCTTCCATAGCTTTTGCTACCAGCAGAGTGGAGTCATAAGCCAGAGCTGCGAATACGTCCGGGTTGCCATTGTAAGCTTTCTTGTATTCAGCAACGAAGGATTTGTTCAAGTCGGATGCGTCATCAGGAGAATACAGGCTGGAGAAAATGGTGTTGTTCAGAGCAGCTTTGCCAGCGATTTCCGGCAGTTTTGCGCTATCCCAACCATCGCCACCGGCCATAGTAACGGTGATGCCCATTTCACGAGCTTGTTTAACGATCAGGCCAACCTCTTGATAGTAACCAGGAATATAGATGAAGTCAGGAGCAGCTGCTTTAATCTTGGTCAGGGTTGCTTTGAAGTCGGTATCCTTTTGCAGATAAGCTTCTTCAGCTACAACCTCACCACCCAGTTTTACAAAGTTTTCTTTGAAGAATTGGGTCAAGCCTTTAGCATAGTCGGAGGTGTTATCTACCAGGATAGCAGCCTTTTTAACCTTTAGGTCTTTGAATGCATAGTTTGCCATTACAGTGCCTTGGAACGGGTCAATGAAGCATGCACGGAAGTTGTATTCTTTGGTTTTTTTGGTTTTCGGGTCCACAGTTACGTCCGGGTTGGTGCCCATGGGAGTGATGCCCAAAACCTTAGAACCGTTGTTAATTGCGCCTGCTGCGATAACAGCGGAGGATTGGTTAGGACCAATAACTGCCACAACCTTATCTTGAGAAACCAGCTTTTGCATACCGTTGGTTGCTTCAGAAGCCTCGGATTTTGTATCAGCTACAACCAAGGAGAGCTTTTTGCCGCCCAAAACGCCTTTTTCGTTGATTTTCTTCAAAGCAAGGTCAATACCATTCTTAGAAGAAATACCGAAGGAAGCGCTGCCACCGGTCATTTCCAGCAAAGCACCAACCTTAATGGTATCGCCTGCTTTGCCAGCATCCTTGGAGCCGCCACAGCCTGCCAAAGCGCCCATAAACAATGCGCCTGCTGCGAAAACTGACATTAATTTAGTTAATCTTTTCATGGTTTATTCCCCCTCAAAAATAAATAATATATAGTGGGGCTTGTGGATTTAGCCAAGCCCCTTTTTAACTTAATAAATAAACCGTGGATAAGGAACACTAACTAATTACTTTATGAAATTTTTAAACTTATGCTTGGATTACAGAGCGATCTTCTCTTTCAGAGTCGGAACGCCACCTTCCAGGCTGATGATCAATGCCGGCATAATCGGGTTATGGTTAGCATCGAAGGTCATCTTGCCGCTTGCAACCGGCAGGTCCTTGGTTTCAGCAATAGCCTTAGCCAATTTAGTACCATCGGTGGTGCCAGCGCGTTTGATTGCATCAAACAGAACTAAGCCAGCGTTGTAGCCTTGCATAGCGAAAATATCAGGATCTTTTTGATATTTAGCTTTGTAATCAGCAATGAATTTTTGTACGGAAGGATCCTTGTCCTGTGCAGAGAAAGCGGATACATAGTAGCAGCCCTTCAGAGCATCTTTACCAGCGATTTCAGCCAGTTTCGGGCTTTCCCAGCCGTCGGAGCCCATCATGGGAACGGTGATACCGATTTCACGAGCTTGTTTAATGATCTTGGAAACTTCTTCATAGTAACCGGGAACATAAATTGCTTCCGGATTGGTTGCTTTAATCTTGGTCAGAGAAGCCTTGAAGTCAACGTCCTTGGACAGGAAAGCTTCCTTAGCAACAATCTTGCCGCCCTTGCCTTCCAGGGTTTGTTGGAATACAGAAGCCAGGCCTTTGGAATAATCGCTGGAGGAGTCGAACAGAATAGCTACGTTCTTAACCTTCAGGGTGTTGCTAGCAAAGGTTGCCATTACTTGGCCTTGGAACGGGTCGATGAAGCAAGCGCGGAACATGAACTCTCTTACCTTGCCATTGTCAACGGTAATGCCAGGTGCAGTTGCAGAAGGCGCAATGTGAGGAATCTTGTTAGCAGCGGTAATGGGAGCACCTGCTGCTACGCAGCCGCTGGTTGCAGGACCAACAACAGCAATAACCTTATTTTGGGTTACGAGCTTAGTAATGGAGTTACCGGATTCAGAAGGCTCAGATTTGTTATCGCTTTCGATAACTTCAATCTTTTTGCCATTGATACCGGTCTTGTTAGCTTCGTCAGCAGCCATTTTGAAACCGGACAGAATGGATTTACCATAGTTAGCAACGTTACCGGTCAATTCGAAGGATGCGCCAACCTTAATGGTGTTGCCAGTGTCAGCAGCTTTCTTTTTTTCTCCGCCGCAACCGCTCAGTACGGATGCGAATACCATTGCAGCAAGTGCAGCAGTGGCGATTTTTTTCCATTTTTTCATTTTGATTTCTCCTTTTCCCTTGTAAATACAGCGTCATTAGGAGCAGGCTTACGGTCTATCGCATATCCTAATAACTTATGGTACTCATTATAGCCACAACACTACACTTTTGTCAACGATATTTTTCATGTTTTCTGTATACTTGGTGTCAGATGTGAAAAATTGATACATTTTTAATGATTTTCATTTTTCTGTACGTATTTTGTGGAGTCTTGTTCCTTTTGCGTGTACTTTTCGAGCAATGTGTATTATTGGCTGAATTTGCTCACACAATGTATAAAGAAAAAAGAGCTATGCTTTGGCACGCACCATTGCATAGCTCCGTCTATATGTTCATCATAGTACTTTTTTTGTTCCTCCACAAGGGCCGGAGCCAATGTATACAGAACACATTTACAACAGCTTCTTCTCTTCCTCTGCCAAGGGATAAGATGATTTTCCTTCCTTGATATCCTTAGCATAAGAGCGGCTTTCATCACGACCATAAATACTAGTCAACAAAATGCCATCCTTTTTCGCATCAGTTAAGAGCAGAGAATAGCTCATTTCGCCGCCCATAGCGTCGAAGGCATCGTAGCGAATCAGCTTCACATGCTGTAGGCAGCCCTGCACCTGCTCGTGCAGCTTAGCATGCTTAGCCTGCAGCTCTGCCAGCTCTGCCTGGGTTTTGTGCAGCTCCGTCAGCGTATCCGTCAGCACAACATCAATATTCGCTTCCTTACCCTGGGTAAAAAAGTCGTACTTGGCCTGCAATGCGTTAAGCTTACCCTTAACGCTAAAAAGCAGCCCTGCCAAAATAATAATTACTAAACCTAAAACAGCAATAACCACCGTCAAATTATTGCTGAGAGCTAAATTTGCTCCCTCCACTCTATCGTCTCCAATCTCTTACTTAAGCTAGGCTTATACGTGCAAGCGGCGCACAGGCTGGGGCACAGGCAGCTCATCCTCATGTCCCTGCTGCAGCACCTCATAAATACGCTCCAAATCCTCGGCAGAATAATATTCTATCTGAATGGTGCCACCTTGGCGACCATCCTCCTCGGGCTTGGGCTGCACCTTAACCTTGGTACCCAAAAGCTCTACCAAGCGCTGCTCAAAATCGCGGCAGAACACATCGTTAGCGCTGGGCACACGCTTGGGCTTCGCCGGCTTTTCCTTAGCCTTAGGCGCCTCTAGGGCAATCTCACGCGCATACTTCAGCTGCTTGCCTTCCTTTATAAGGCGCACCACCTGCTCTGTAAAGCGGGAGCTCCAGCCATTTTCCATAATAGCCTGCGCTATCTCGATTTGCTGCTCGGGCTTGGGCAAACCCACCAGCTGCTTAGCCTGGCCCATGTTTAGCTTACCCTCAACAATATAGCCTTGGATTGCCTCCGGCAAATTCAAAAGACGCAAAATATTGGTCACAGCAACGCGGCTACGTCCCACCTTTTCTGCGGCCTGCTCCTGCGTCAGCTTGCATTCCGCCATCAAGCGACGCAAGCCCTGCGCCTCTTCAATGGGGTTCAAGTCATGGCGCTGAATATTTTCCACCAGCGCAATTTCCATCATCTTAATATCATCATATTCCTTGATGATGGCCGGCACAGTTGTCAGCCCCGCCATGGTGGCTGCTCTAAGGCGTCTTTCACCGGCAACCAGCTCATAGCTTTGCCCCTTTTGGCGCACCACCAAGGGCTGCACCACGCCAAACTCTTTAATAGAAGCAGCCAGCTCCTGCAGCTTTTCTGCATCAAAAACGCGACGCGGCTGGTAGGGATTGGGCTTAACCTTAGGTACCTCAATCTCCAAGGCTTGCTTTTGCTTTTCAGCTTGAACTTCTTTAACAGGCTCCGGTACGGGATTGGGGTTTTCGCCAAAAATAGCGCCCAAGCCCTTGCCTAAGCCACCCTTTTTACTCATCTTCTAGCACCTCGTTAGCCAAATCCGTGTATACCTGCGCTCCCTTGCTCTTGGGGTCATAATCAATAACAGGCTGCCCATGGCTGGGAGCCTCGCTCAAGCGCACATTGCGCGGAATAATCGTTTGATACATCTTGGCCTTGAAATACTTTTGTACCTCTTCCACAACCTCTTGGGATAAATTAGTACGACTATCGTACATCGTCATCAAAACGCCCTCCAGCTTCAAAGCCGGATTCAAATTGCGCTGTACCAGCTGAATGGTATTCATCAGCATTGTCACACCCTCTAAGGCATAAAACTCACACTGGATAGGAATCAGCACGCTGCTAGCAGCCGTTAAGCCATTAATAGTAAGCAGGCCCAAGGAGGGAGGGCAGTCGATTAGGACATAGTCATAATTGTGCTTCACCCGCTCTAAAGAGTTCTTTAAGCGTCCTTCCCTATTCATCAGGGAAACAAGCTCAATCTCTGCTCCTGCTAGTTGAATGGTAGCCGGCACAATATCCAGCCTATCATAGGCAGTATGCCTAATTATATCCTGCATCGGCACATCATTAATAATCGCATCATAAATACACTGCTTTATATCACGTTTATCAAAGCCAAAGCCACTGGTAGCATTGCCCTGCGGGTCACTATCAATCAAAAGCACCTTGCGGCCTAAAGCAGCTAGGCAGGCGGCTAAATTTACCGCTGTAGTTGTTTTACCCACGCCGCCCTTTTGGTTGGCCATAGCAATTACTTTTACCACTTCGCTTCACCTCTAGTCATAATTAGTCTAGTATATTATAGCATATTTTAGGACGCCTTAGCGATGTTTTTTTGTATAATCTACCTGAATAAATGTAAAAAGCTTTATGCACATTGCTTGTCAAGCTGGCTGTTATTACTTTATTTTTCACCTCTCCTACCCAAAATGCCCCTTAGGGGTGGGGACGAGGGAGCTGCTTTTTGGTATAGTAAAAACGTAAGCTAGAGTAAGGTGCACAAGCAAATAGATATAATTAAAGGAGGGCGACAACATGAATAAGAAGCTTTTAACCCTAACGTTAGCAGCCGCTGTGCTGGCCATGCATATGCCTGCAGCGGAGGCTGTTAATTTGGGGAGCATTGGTAACATTGGTAATACCAGAACCTATAACAGGTCTTACAACAGAACAACCACCACTAATAACATTCTCAATCAAGCAATTAATAAGGCGGTGAAAAAAGTGGGTAACAAAAATGTCGTATTGCAAAACTTACCTCAAACTGCAGCTGATGTAGCTGTGGGTACTGATGCACAAAAGGTAGCTGCTTATGCAGTGGCTGCCTTGGCTCGCTATGAGCAAAGCCCGGCGGATGCTTATGCTATGCTAGACACCCTGCTGGGAGCCCGTCCCCTAAATGGCGCCGATAAGCAATTCATCCAAGACCGTTTCCGTGGCAAAGCCTATCTCATGCGCTCCTATTTTAAAGGCGCAACCCCTAAAAACAATTACACTCCCAGTCAACCCTATACTGTAGAGGTGCAGACCAATGACTACACCTATCAGCAGGAGGGCTATGCCCGCTTTTTAATCACCTGTGGCGGCGCCGATAGCCCCCGTCCTATGACCTTACGCAAAAAAGGCTCCACCGGCGAATGGTTCCTGTGGGACTACAAGGGTCTCTTAAGCGGCATTCGTATTCCTGCCTCCGAGGACCCCTGGGCATAAAGCGCAGAGCTTTCCCTTGCTCGCAAATTTAGGCGGATACTCTTTTTCTATCTCATTTCAGGTAGGATAAAATTATACTACATTTGTAGCTGTGTAATACACAAAGCGCAAAAAAAAAATTAAAAGCTTCGGTAAAGCGCTAGCGTGAGCGCCTCACCGAAGCTTTTTTATGTTTCAAATTATTTTAGGGTAGTTTTGCAGCAATCAGCCCATGGGTTCATCACTATAAATATGCTGCCAGCCATCCTCAGTGGCCCGATAGATATTGTGGACGCCATCATCTACAATCATAGTATCCACCCACTCATCATTTTCGTCATAGACAACTACATTGTAGCCGGCTTCAAAATGGCGGTAAAAGCGATTTTTGACTTCTTTTTCGACACCCTCAGCCTGCTTGCCGTGAATACGTTTCATCTCGTATCTATACTTATGCTTAGAGGAGTTGAGCTTAAAGTCAACATTTTCGGGGATGCTTTCAAGGCGCGTAATAATGAAGCCACGGCTGTTTTCGGCAAATTTTTCTATATTTTTCTTAGCTCCCTTACGTACAACCTTGCGCTTGCCGTTTTCTAATATGGCAATTTCACCATTGTTGGTTACAACAAATTCTCCCAGCACATCAAGGCTGGCTCTTTTAGGCAAAAAAACAATAATTCTTTTCGTAGCAAGGGAATCATCCTTCTCACCGGTGTTGAACTCTGTTGTACATAAATGTAGCTCTTCGCCACTGGGATTATTGCCCCAATCGGTTTTATCCTCCAAATAATCCCACAGAGTTACATCCCAAGGGTCCATATCCTGTGCATAGACGCTATAGCCTTGGTCTTTGCATCTTTGCATAAGCTGGGGGGTTTGGCAATCCGCCGCTTGAGCCATGGGACTAAATGAAAGCAGGGCGCAGCTGGCTAATAAAATGGCTATTTTTTTCAACATAATACACTCCTTTTTTGATAACCGGCCAAGCTGGCCTTACCAGCTCGTCAAAATTAGCTACACTAAATTACAAATCTATAACCCTAACTATGTCTTTCTTATTGCTGCTGTTGGGGTTATTAGCCACTAACATAATCCTATTACCACTCATGTGAGCCATGTTAATGGAGGTGGTGCCGGTAGTGCCCAAATTGGAATATTTCAAGCTACCCACAAAAACACCGGTCTTTTTAACCCACATTTTTACAAGAGCTCTGCCCTTGTCGCAGAAGACTACATACTTATCCGTTACAACTGCGTCGCCTGCCTTGGAAATATAGCTTTTGGCTTGAGTAGAGGACTTGGAATTATATTTTGCACCAAAGAAAGCCTTCTGCTTAAGGTTATTATCATAATAAACGCCCCTGCCGATGGAATGACCTTCTCTTACACCCTGACCGAAGTAATAGGTGCCATCCTTATCGCTCAGCATAAATACATCTTTGTTAATACAATCTCCGGTGTTCTTCCGCAGGTCATAGTTCTTGCGCACAATACCCAAGGATTTGATAACCTTACCCTTGCTGTCTATTGATACCTTGCGCACCTGAGCCCCATCCTTATAAAGATAAGCCGTAGAATTATTCAACGCTTCAATGTGGCAGAAGGTAGGATTAGACACTGTAGCTGTCTGAAAAGCTTTAGGTAAGAAATTGGGCCGTTCACGCATAACGAAGTACACACCATTGGTATTGGCGGAAACATGGGAACCCTCCCACAGATTTTTCATTGACTGTGAAGAACCCCTTTTAAGATTCCATTTATCGGCTTCGAAGATATACTTACGCAAAACATTATCATTTGTCATAGCATAAAGAGTCTTTCCGGCAAAGCTCAAACGCTTGGGCCGATTGTTTTTATTTTGCATATAGAGGTTCGCAGAATTTGTAACCGTATACATCTTAGACGTATGGTCGCCAAATTTTAAGGTATATGTCTTGGTGGATTTTTTGCTGCTGCTTTTGCTGCTGCTATTCTTGTTGTTGCTGTTGTTGCTGACCCCCTTAGCACCAGTATCAGCAACGATGTTGATGCCACCACCCTCGGTGGGTTTCACATTAATATTGGCAGTACAGCCAGCAAGGAGTCCGCCAGCCAATAAAGTCACCACAAGGCCATAGGCTAATTTTTTCAACATATTAACATCTCCTATTCATCACAAAATTAGGAAATACTCAACTAAGCGCAGGCTCTTAATAGTCGCCGCCGCCGCCACCATGATCGCCATCACTGCTGCTGTCGGTTACGGAGCCATCATCACTACCATTATCTTTGGAACTCGAAACCAAAGTGACAGTCACAGTGGAATACATAAAACTATCCTCGGATTCCTTCAATGTGAAGCTTTCCTTATTCAGGTAAGCATTGGCCTCCACCTGCTTGTTGACATTGCTCATGGTGGCCAGCAGACCCAGCTTATAAAAATAAGTAACAATAGCAGCCGTTACGAGGGCAATATACAAAGCTCCCCAAGGAAATTCCTTCTCCGGTTCCCAGCCCCTGCCATTTTTTTGGTAGTATTTCAAAAGCTCGCCGGCCTTAAGGGCGTACATATTGTAAGCACTGAGATAATCCCCCTCTTTCATTAAGGGAACAAATTTCTTGCTCATGTATTCCACGCCCTCGTTGCCCACAACGACGTCCTTCAGCTTCTTGTCAGTGCTGACGTACCATTTACGTTGGTCCACCACCTGCAGCAGCACCATATTACCATTGGCACCATTGTTATAGACCTTATCAATGAGGGAGTTGGCATATTCACCGGGAACCTTATTGCCAATGCTCTTCATGGTAACTACGCCCAGGCGCACATTATATTTTTTTTCGATTTTCTTTAGGGTTTGCTCCACCTTGGCTTTATCCGCTTTAGAGAGCAGATTGGCATTATCCCTCAGGCTGGGGGATGCTGCTAAGGCAGTCGCTGCACTGAGCAGCATTGCTGCCACTAATGTCAAGATTAAAAATAATTTTTTCATTATGACAGCCTCCTTATAATACGAAATAGAGAATAGCAAAGGCTATAACAGCGCAAATAGCAAAGGCCATCGCACTATAGTTGCGCAGCTTGCCATAATCAATGGGCAGACTGCCCACAACCTTGCCCGTCTGGCCATTCATCATGAAGGTATAGGGCTCGTTATTGTAGCGCGTGGTCAAAATCCACACGGGCACCATAGCATAGTGCACGCCGCTATCGTTCTTCACAACGGTGCAGTCATCGACGGGCTCCACGCCGTCGTAGCCCTCAACAGTGCTAGCGAGACACAGCTTGGCGCTGGTATTGACGCGCTCATCGGCGCGGCCCACAGCTGCCTCGGCATCCACGTCGTATTT
>USBV01000017.1 GCA_900553055.1 uncultured Phascolarctobacterium sp. | reverse complement strand
TGTTCGATAACTCACGTAAGTCAAGTGCTGTAAAAACAGATGCAAACCGTCCGTTGAAATCACTGTCTGATAGTTTGAAAGGTAAGCAAGGACGTTTCCGTCAGAACCTGTTGGGTAAGCGTGTTGACTACTCCGGCCGTTCTGTAATCGTTGTTGGCCCCGAGCTGAAAATGCATCAATGCGGCCTGCCGAAGGAAATGGCTCTGGAGCTGTTCAAGCCCTTCGTTATGAAGCGCTTGGTTACCAGCGGCATTGCTACCAATATTAAGAGTGCTAAACGCAAGGTTGAACGTGCTGAAACCGAAGTTTGGGATATCCTTGAGGATGTAATTAAAGAGCATCCCGTACTCCTCAATCGTGCACCGACTTTGCACAGACTGGGCATTCAAGCCTTTGAGCCCATCCTGTCCGAAGGTCGCGCAATTAAGCTGCATCCATTGGTATGTACCGCTTATAACGCCGACTTCGACGGTGACCAGATGGCTGTCCATCTGCCGCTTTCTGTAGAGGCACAAGCCGAAGCACGTATGCTGATGATGTCCGTAAATAACATCCTGGCTCCTAAGGATGGCAAGCCTGTTGCTGTTCCTACCCAGGATATGGTTTTGGGCGCTTACTACCTGACCATTGTGAAGGAAGGCGCTTTGGGCGAGGGCAAACGCTTTAGCAGCGTTGACGAAGCTCAATTGGCTTATTTCCACCATGCAGTAGCGCTGCAGGCCTTGATTAAGGTTTATATTCCCAATAGCGAAATTTTTGACGAGCCCAGCAATGAGGGCGTATCCCTCGTAACCACCACCGTTGGTAATACCATTTTCAATGGCGAGCTGCCCTTGGAAATGCGTTATTTCCACAAGGAAAAGGATGCTAACGGCAACGAAGAATGGCATCTGGGTAAATTGATTGATAAGAAGGAATTGGGCAAGCTGGTTGCAAAGGCACACAAGCTGTTTGGCAATCTGCGCACTGCCGAAATTCTGGATATTGTTAAGAAGATGGGCTATGATAATGCCTGCAAGTCCGGCATTTCCATTGCTACCTCCGATATTAAGATTCCCGCTGAAAAGCAAGCTATTTTGGACGCAACTGAAAAAGAGGTTGATAAGGCAGAGCGTATGTTCCGTCGCGGCTTGATGAGCGATGAAGAACGTCATAAAAAGGTTTGCTCCCTGTGGGAAGAAGCTACCAATAAGGTTACCGATGTTTTGATGAAGTCCACCATGGATAAGTTCAACTCCGTGGCTATGATGGCTGATTCCGGTGCCCGTGGTAACAAGCAACAGATTCGTCAGCTGGCCGGCATGCGCGGCTTGATGGCGGACCCCTCCGGCCGTATTATCGACCGTCCTATTAAGTCCAACTTCCGTGAAGGCCTGACCATTTTGGAATATTTCATTTCTTCCCATGGTGCCCGCAAAGGCTTGGCCGATACCGCATTGCGTACTGCTGACTCCGGTTATTTGACTCGTCGTCTTGTAGACGTTGCGCAGGATGTAATCGTGCGCGAGGACGATTGCGACGTAGTTGGCATGAACCTTGTTAAGGAGCGCAACCGTCTGAGCAAGACTGTTTTGGGCTCCAGCCAAAACAAGATTCGCGACCGCATTATGGGCCGCACCTTGGCTAGCGGTGTGCTGGATGCAGAAGGCAACCTGATTGCTGAAGCTGATACCAATGTTACTCCCGATCTCTTCACTAAGCTCAATGATGCTAAGATTGAAGAAATCTGCTTGTATTCCTCTGACGATATGAATGGCGAGGATGTGGAAAAAGTACGCATCAATATTAGTGATGCCTTTGCTCACCAGGTGCTGAAGGAAGCAATGGTACACAACTTCTTGAATAAAGAGGTTGCTGCCGATATTGTTAACGCAGCAGGTGAGGTGCTGGCAGCTGCTGGCTCCACTATGACCGAAGCAACCATCGATGCTATTTTGGCAGATGGCACTGTGAAGGAAATTCGCATTCGCAATAACGATATTGCCGGCATCGAGGTTGAAGCCATCGTTGAAGGCAAAAAAGAGAAGACTGTTATCGAAACCCTGTACGACCGCATCATTGGTCGTAACCTGGCTGAGGATATTTTGGATGAGAATGGCGAGATTCTTTTCCACATCAACGATTATGTTACCGAAGATATTGCCAACCGCATTTGCGAGCTGCGCACTAAGGTTAAGGTTCGTAGCGTGCTGACCTGTAAAGCAAAATACGGCGTATGTCGCAAGTGCTATGGTCGCAACCTGGCTACCGGCAAAAACGTTGATGTTGGTGAAGCAGTTGGTACCATCTCCGCTCAATCCATCGGCGAACCCGGTACCCAGCTGACCATGCGTACCTTCCATACCGGCGGTGTTGCAGGTGCTGACGATATTACCCAAGGTTTGCCCCGTGTTGAAGAGCTGTTCGAAGCTCGTAAACCGAAGCATCCTGGTATCCTGACTGAAAACGAAGGTACTGTGCATATTGTGGAAGAGGGCAACACCCGTCGTGTTATCGTTACCGGCGAGGATGGCCTGGGCCAAGAATATGCTATTCCTTATGGTGCTAAGCTGGCTGTGGAAGAGGGCGAGCAAATTGCTAAGGGCGATCGCCTCACTGAAGGCTCCCTTAATCCGCATGATATCCTGCGCATTAGCGGCGTAAAGGCAACCCAACATTATTTGGTTTCTCAAGTAGTTGGCGTTTACAAGTCCCAGGGCGTAGATATCAACAGTAAGCATATCGAAGTAATGGTACGCCAGATGATGCGCAAGATTCGCATCGACGAATCCGGCGACACCACAATGCTGCCGGGTGAATATGTGGATGTGGCAGAATTCGAAGAGCAGAATACTGCCATGGTTGAGGCTGGTAAGGAGCCTGCTGAAGGTCATCCTATTCTGTTGGGTATTACCAAGGCTTCCTTGGCTACCGATTCCTTCCTGTCCGCTGCTTCCTTCCAAGAGACCACTCGCGTGCTCACCGATGCTGCTATCAAGGGCAAGGTGGACCCGCTCCTGGGCCTGAAGGAAAATGTTATTATTGGCAAGCTGATTCCTGCTGGTACCGGTATGAGCCGTTATCGCGACATTAAGGTAAAATATAATTTTATGCAAGAGGAAGAAAAGCCTGCTGAGACTGCTGAAGCGCCTGCCGCAGAAGCTCCGGCTCAGGAATAATTTCCTGTAATTGCCTAACTAAGCGCTCCATGGCTACTGCTTTGGAGCGCTTTTCTTTACAAAGCCCCTAGTATCTTGAAGGAGATAATTATGCATTTTACATTTTGCCCTCAATGTGGCGCAAAGCTAGGAAGTGTGCCCTTTGGCGATGATGGTCGTGTGCCGTGGTGCAAGGCCTGCCATAAGCCCTTTTTCGACATTTTTCCCGTTGTTGCAATAACGATGGTGGTCAATGAAAACGAGGAAGTGGCGCTGTTAAAGCCCAAATACATGTCCGAAAAGTACTATAATTTTGTTGCCGGTTATGTGCAGCCGGGTGAGCGGGCTGAGGTTTGCGCTGCCCGCGAGGTGCAGGAGGAAATAGGGATTACCACTGATAGCTTACAGTTTGTGTGCAGCCAGTGGGAGCAAGAGCAGCAAATGCTTTTGGTGGGCTTTATTGCAAGGGCGAATAAAGGCGCTTTTGCTCTATCCGAGGAAATTAATGACGCCGTGTGGGTTCCGGTAGAGCAAGCCTTGACCATGGTTTACCCCGAAGGCAATATCACGCATACCCTGCTGGCAAAATATTTGCAGTGATAGTTTGTCATCCTAATAAGCAAGAGGAGAATATTTGATGCTGTTTAAAAAATATACTGCTCCCTGCCGGGTTAATTATGTGCCCTCGCCCTATGAGCCTGATGAGGATGGAGTTATGGATGTGGGCTATAAAATTGGCGTTTTCAGCGATGGCCGTCCTTACCGCCTGGAGTGCTGGCGGATGGATGCAATACTGATGCTCACAGTGCTTTTTTCCAATGAGGGGCTGACCGGTTATCAGCGGGCGGATATGCCGCTAGTGCTGGAGGGCGAAGAAATTTTGCACTTTGTGGGCGCTGGCAAGCCGCGGCTGCAGGCTGCCCAGACCACCGATGATGTGGGCCAAAAGATGTGGGCCTTGAACCTGATGCTGGCGGATAGTAAGGGAACCTATGCGGAGTTATTAGTAAAGCTCAATAGCTATAGGCTATAAATTATTTAGAATGGTTTTCCTGTTGCGAAACGCAATGGGAATATATGTTCGCTATATTTTGCGGGTAACGCAGCTTGAGAGCGAATAAGGTTTATGTTCAAAGCGGAGTGGCTTAGGCTTCTCCGCTTTTCTAATGCTCGGATTTTGCTTTCAGCTAAATTTCAGCTTTTAGCAATATACTATAAGATGGTATAATAGATACGGAGGCCTGAGCTTATGAAAATTCTCTTAGCTGAAGACGATTTAAATTTGGGCAAGCTGATGAGCATGCTATTAAAAAAGCAAAATATCCTCACAACCTGGGTGCAGGATGGGGAGGAAGCATATAATAAGGTTTATACGGATGGCTATGATGTGCTGGTCTTGGATTGGATGATGCCACGCTTGAGCGGGGTGCAGCTGTGCTCCCGTTTGCGTGATGAGGATTATCAGGGAAAGATTCTGCTGCTTACGGCCAAGGACACCGTGGCCGATAAGGTGCAGGGACTAAATGCAGGCGCTGATGATTATTTGGTAAAGCCCTTTGCTATGGAGGAGCTGGTAGCGCGCTTGCATGCCTTGTGCCGCCGCCAGGACAGCTATAAGGTGAGCAATTTAAGCTATGGTGATTATGTGCTCGAAGCCAGCACCTATTGCTTGGCTTATGGTAAAAAAAGAGTGGAGCTGCGCCCGCGTGAATACAAGCTGCTCGAGATTTTGCTACGCAATAAGGGTCAGGTTATGCCGCGTACCGTCCTTCAGGATCGGATATGGGGCATTGATAGCGATGTGACAGAAAACAATCTAGATGTGCATATCAGATTGCTGCGGAAAAAGATTGCCAGCTTGAATAATGAAGAATTGATTAAAACGCTGCGTGGAGTGGGCTACTATGTGGAATAAGCTATTCGAAGGCTTGCGGCGGCGTATAACCTGCATTTCAGCAGCTATATATGGGGTGCTGATTTTGCTTATCGTTTTTGCTGCCTATAGCTTTATTTGGTGGAACATATTACAGCACGAAAAGGAAGAGCTGGTGGCCAATATTTACCATGAGGCGGAGGAATGGGTCGAAAGTGGTGAGCTGCCCTGCTCCACTGTTTCCATCCGCGAGGGCAGTATGCTGGCTTATTTTGTAACGCCTAACCACCAAGAGGTAATTTTGGATCAGTTGGGTTATGGCAATGTGCGCGAGAGACTATTGCAGCATCGTCAGGACTGGCCGCAAAGACTGGATACTGCAAGGATGCTGGACCACCGCATCTTTGATAAAGAGGGCCAGCCTCACCGTTATTTGGCCGGAGTGGCTCCTGTGCTGCGTGGCGATAGGGTAGAAGGGCATTTATATATGTTTAAGGACATGGAATTTTATTACCATGCTGCTTATACTACCTTGTTTAAGCTTCTATGCTTGGCTACGCTGCTCTTTGCCTGTGCCTGTTATTTTGGCTATTGGTTGGCAGGGCGCAATATTCAACCTATTAGTAAAATGTACGAGCGGCAAATGCAGTTTACTGCGGATGCTTCTCACGAAATGCGCACGCCCTTGGCTGTGATGGCTTTGGCTACCCAAGGGCTTTTGGAGGACGAGGAGAGCCACTACAGCCCCTTTGCCAAGGAATCGTTGGCCATGCTGCAAAATGAAACCAAGCGCATGTCTAAGCTGACGGAGAATTTGATGGCCTTGGCTCGCAGTGATGAGGGAATTGCGCCCAAGCTACAGCAGGTCGATCTGAGTAAGCTGTGCCAGCAGGTTGCCTCGCAGCTGGCATTGTTGGCCAAGGAAAAGGGGATTACCCTGCAGAGCAGGATTGACGAGCATTTGCAGCTGTGGGGCGATGAGGCAGCCTTGCACAGGGTGCTGGTAATTATCTTGGATAATGCTCTTAAATATTCGCCGGCGGATACGATAATTAATTTTAACGCTAGCAAAAGCAAGCAGGGTCTGCTCATCGCGGTTCAGGACCAGGGCTGTGGCATTAGTGATGAGGATAAGGAAAAGGTTTTTGACCGCTTCTATCGTGTGGACAAGGCGCGCAGTCGTAGTCAGGGTGGCTTGGGCTTGGGGCTGTCGCTGGCGTGGGAAATTGTGCATCAGCATCGAGGAGAGATTAAAATTTTGGATAATAAGCCCTGTGGCACGATTATGCAGGTGCTGCTGCCCCTATAGGCAAAAGCAAAACTGCAGCCTGCCTTAAACATTAAATTAATATGAATGCCTTCTTCAGTAAGTATTAAGCAAGCTGTTTTATACTTTTCATAATAAAAGTATGAATTCAGTTCTTTGCTGCTGAGGGAGGCATTTTTTATGGCAAAATGGCAATGGCTATTACTTTTTTTAGTAACAGCGCTTTTACTTTTTACAGGCAATAGCAGCCTGCTAGTTACGGATAGTGTGGAGTCCAATTACGCTTTGACGGCCAAGGAGATGGTGTTAAGCGGGGACTGGCTTTCGCCACAAATCTATGGTCATTATTGGTATGATAAGCCGGTTTTCTTTTATTGGCTGACGGCGTTGGCCTATAAACTGTTTGGTTTTACGGAGTTTGCTTCACGCTTTTTTCCTGCCGTATTTGGTATGGCCAGCATAGCGCTGCTGGGCTGGGCTGGCAGCAAGCTGTATAATGCTCGCACCGGCTTTTATAGTGCTGTGATTTTAGTAAGCAGCGTAGAATTCTTTTTGATTAGCAAGTCAATTATTACGGATGCAGTGCTCTTCTTTTTCTTTAGCGCTACGCTGCTCTGCTTCTATTTGGGTTATAGTGAGGGTAAAGCACGCTATTGGTACACCATGTATGCGGCTGCAGGCTTGGCCGTGCTCACTAAAGGCCCCATAGGTGTACTGCTGCCGGGGCTAATTATTACCATCTTTTTGCTGTGGCAGCGTGATTACGTAGTGCTTAAAAGGGCTCATTTAGTGAGTGGCACTTTGCTTTTTTTAGTCGTAGCGGTGCCTTGGTATGCCACTATGTATGCATTGCACGGCAGTGATTTTGTGGCTACCTTTTTTGGTACTCATAATTTTTTGCGGGCAACGGTGTCCGAGCATCCCCGCGATAATGTTATTTATTACTACGCCTTAGTTAATGTTTTAGCTCTGTTCCCTTGGAGCGGGCTCATTCCCAGTGCAGTGTACACCTGGTGGCATAGGGATAAGCGCAGTCTTGATACCCTGCAAAGATTTTTGCTTGTGTGGGCTGTGGTTGTCTTTGCCTTTTTCCAATGCATGGCCACTAAATACATCACCTATACCTATCCTCTGCTTTTCCCTGCCAGCCTACTTTTGGGCAGTATGGTAGCTAGGGAGGAAGCAAGCTGCTTTACAAAAAAATACTTAGCATGGGTAGCCTGTGGCTTTGCTGCTTTGCTAGCTGCTGCCTTTTGGGCTACCAGTCAAGGATTTATGACTGATGCCTATTTATTTGTGCTACCCTTGGCAGTGATTATAGCTGGGATGCTGGGCTTTGTGCTTTGCTTGCTTTCACCGGCACGCATCTATCCCATCGCCTGCACGGCTGTGGTTTTTTATCTAGGGCTAATTTTTAGCATTGCTATGCCCTTTAGCCAGCTGCGTAGTGCCAAGGATTTAGGGATTATGCTGGCGCAGCATCAGGTGCAGGAGGTGGGCCTGTACGGCAGCTATCCTACCTCGGCTGTTTTTTATAGCGGCAGCAAGCTGGTGAAGCTGGTGCCGGAAAAAGAGCTGGAGGCTTACAAGCCCAAGAGTATGTCCTGGACCAGCAAGAATGTGATGCCTTTTGCAGCTATGGAAAAGCAGCACTATCCTTTGCTAATTGTTTCCTCTAGGAGCATGAAGGATTTTATGCAGCACAATCACAGCCAATGGCTGACTGCAGGGCGCCGTGGTCAGTATGTGCTGCTGCAGCCAGCAGCAGGAAAAATGGACAATCCCTCTCCAAAGGGGTATAATAATGCTGCAAGGCTATCTGCTAAAAGCGATTGGAGGAATAATCATGGGAGAACATAAGCATTGTAATGAAGCTAACTGTACCTGTCCCAAAACTACCTGCCCGCGCCATGGCACCTGCTGTGAGTGCATCATGAATCATCGTGGCAATGGTTCTTTAGTATATTGCATGCGTGAAATTGCTGCCAAGCAAAAATAATAGTTTTTCTGCAAAAAAAACTTGCTTTTTTCACGGGAGTGTACTATAATAGCGTACATAAGTAAATAACGAGTGGATGACGCTTATGGGAGAAGGTCCTGCCTACCGAAGGAGCAAAACTCTCAGGTGCTTCGTAAGAAGCGGAACCGTAAGCTGACACAACTCTGGAGAGTCCCTTAAATGGGCGCCGAAGGTGCAAAGCTTGCTGCGAGGGAACACAATAATGTGCGTAGCAAACTAATCTCTCAGGCCAAAGGACGGAGCAAAGGCTTAGATATGGGCATCAGTGTAGATGCTTGTATTAGGTGTTGACTTTACCGGAGTATATAAGCATACTCCGGTTTTTTATTTACTTATTATTATTGATTTAACCTGCTGAGAGAGGGAAAAAGAAGAGGGAGATGTTTTATTATGTTGGAAATGTTGAACGCGATTGATGATTTTGTCTGGGGCCCACCACTTTTAGTGCTCTTAGTTGGTACCGGTATTTACCTGACTATTCGCTTGGGCTTGATTCAAGTGTTTAAGCTTGGTCCCGCATTAAAGCTGATTTTTAGTGCTAAGAATGATGGCAGCGGTGATGTAAACTCCTTTAAGGCACTGTGCACCGCACTTGCTGCAACAGTTGGTACCGGTAACATCGTTGGCGTTGCTACCGCTGTAAAGGCTGGCGGCCCTGGTGCTCTGTTCTGGATGTGGATGGCTGCTTTCTTTGGTATGGCTACCAAATATGCAGAATGCTTGCTCGCTGTAAAATATCGTACTGTGGACGCTGATGGTAATATCTCCGGCGGTCCCATGTACTATATCGAAAATGGCCTGGGCAAATCCTATAAGCCGTTGGCTGTAATGTTCGCAGCCTTTGGCGTGCTCTGCGCATACTTTGGTATTGGTACCTTTGCGCAAGTAAACTCCATCGTTGAAATCACCCAAATTACTGCCGGTATCCCTGTTATGTACACCGGTATTGCTCTGACCCTGGTTGTAGCTGCTGTTACCATTGGCGGCCTCAAATCCATCGCTAATGTTGCTTCTAAAATCGTGCCTGCTATGGCAGTGCTGTACTTCATCACTACTGTTGGCATTTTGATTTGCTTTGCCGATAAGATTCCGGGCGCTATTGGTATGGTGCTGCAGGACGCCTTCACCACCACTGCTGCACAGGGTGGCTTCTTGGGGGCAACTGTAATGCTGGCTATGCGCAGCGGCGTTGCTCGCGGCGTTTTCTCCAACGAATCCGGCTTAGGCTCCGCTCCTATCGTAGCTGCAGCTGCTAAAACCAAATGGGCTGCTGAGCAAGGCCTTGTTTCCATGACCGGTACCTTTATCGATACCATCATCATTTGCTCTTTGACCGGCTTATCCTTGATTGTAACTGGCGCATGGTGCGGTCCCTTGAAGGGCGCTGCTATGACCGATGCTGCCTTTGCAGCTGCTTTCCCGGGCTTTGGTTCCATGCTGCTCATGGTGGGCCTGGTGCTCTTCGCTTTCACCACCATTCTGGGCTGGAACTACTACGGCGAACGCTGCGTAGAATATTTGATGGGCGTTAAGGCTATTATGCCCTACCGCATTATCTTCATCGTTTTAATCGCCTGCGGCCCCTTCCTGAAGCTGGAAGAAATCTGGGTTTTGGCCGATATCGTTAACGGCCTGATGGCTATTCCGAACTTGATTGCTCTGTTGGCTTTGGCCGGTGTAGTAGTTGCCGAAACCAAGGCTTATGAAAAGCATTTGAAAGAAAATAAAGACTAGAAAATAAGAAAGACTGGGCTGCAGGCTGCGGCTCAGTCTTTTTTTGTGCTTACAAAGCAGTTAACCATATTTACACAACGAAAAACACTCCGCAGGGGATGATGCGGAGTGTTTCTCTTAGGAAAGCTGTTTATGATGAATTTGATGGGAAGGGTGTAGCAGGTTTTATCCTTGCTACACCTATAGTATACTACATCCTAGTGGCAGAAAAAGGGCAAAGAGTTGAAGAATTTGTGAATTCTAGGTTTTTTTAATTAAAAATCTAATGTTGAGAATTAATAGAGCTGATGTTAATGCCGTAAATGTAATGAAAAACTTACACAATAAAAATATCAACACTTTTTGTATCAGATATTACACTAAAATAGCCTGATGTAAATTTGTCCTCCTGGAGTAAAAATTTTTTAGAAAATACTGTATCGTGGATAAGGACAAATAGCCACTTTGTCTTCTGCGTTTGTACTTCTGAAAAATACAAAGAGGTAAAAAATTAAAAAATGTCCACTAAAATATTGTAAAGCAATGGAGAATAAATAGTAAAGAATATGAAGAAGGAGGTTAAATGTTACAGCTTTTGACCTCTTGCAAGAGTGCTCCTGCCGTGGTATAATCGGAACATCAAATTGCTGCACATCTTTATGGCAGCGGGAGAAGAGAGGGAGACTCATTATGAAAATGAAGAAGCTGTTATCCGTATTATTAGCCTCTGCTGTAATGATTGGTGCAATGACCGGTTGCGGCGGTGACAAAAAGAAAGATGAAAAGAAGGCTGCTGGCGACACCATTAAAGTTGGCGTATTCCTGCCTCTGACCGGCGACAATGCTGCTGGCGGCGAGCTGGAGCTGCGCGGCATTAAATTAGCTAACAAATTGCATCCCGAAGTATTGGGCAAAAAAGTGCAATTGGTTGTTGCCGATAACAAATCCGATAAAGCTGAAGCTGCTTCCGTTGCAGCTCGTTTGATTGAAAAAGATAAGGTTTGCACCATTCTGGGGACCTATGGTTCTTCCTTGGCTATGGCTGCAGGCAATATCGTTAAAGAAGCAAAGGTTCCGGCCATCGGCACCAGCTGCACCAACCCGCAGGTAACCGCTAACAACGATTACTACTTCCGTGCATGCTTCATCGACCCGTTCCAAGGCACTGTAATGGCTAACTACGCTTTCAAACAAGGTGCTAAAAAGGTTGCTATCGTGCAAGAGGTTTCCAACGACTATTCCGTTGGTCTGGCAAAATTTTTCGTAGAAGCTTTCCAAAAGCTGACCAACGACAAGAACAGTATTATCGACGTTGCTAACTACCAAACCGGTGATAAGGACTTCACCGCTGTATTGACCAACTTGAAGGCTAAGAATCCGGACGCAGTATTTGCTCCTGGTAACTTCACCGAATCCGCACTGCTGATTAAACAAGCTCGTCAACTGGGCATGAAGGTTCCCTTCATGGGCGGCGACACTTGGGAAACCCAAGAATTCATCGACGTTGGTGGCAAGGATGTTGAAGGCTGCGTACTGAGCACCGCATTCGACCGTGAAAAGGCTTCCACCGAAGAAGCTAAGAAATTCTTGAAGGCTTATACCGACGAGTACAAAGGTGAGCCTTCCGCTCTGTCCGCTCTGGGCTATGACTCTTACCTGATCGCTATCGACGCTATCAAACGCGCTGGCGGCACCGACTCCAAGAAGATTCGCGACGCTATTGCTACCACCAAAGATCTGGAAGCTGTAACCGGCAAGACCACCTTGGATAAGAACGGCGACGCTATTAAAGCTGCTGTTATTAAGGTTGTTAAAGACGGCAAATTCAAATATTTGGATTTCGTAGACGTTAAATAAGCTTAGACCTTAAAGATGCTCCCGCTTCCGTCCGTGGAGGTGGGAGCATTCATTTTAGATTTTTTCTGGTGGTGAAGAAATGGATTTTTTAACTCAATTCTTTCAGGTTATCGCCAACATGTCCGCTGCAAGCTTTGCTCAGCATATTGTTAACGGTATCTCCTTAGGCAGTCTGTACGCCTTGATTGCTATCGGTTATACCATGGTTTATGGCATTTTGCTGATGATTAACTTTGCCCATGCGGATATCGTTATGATGGCCTGCTATTTTGCTTTCTTTGGAATCACGGTTTTCCATATACCCTGGTACCTAACCTTTATCCTCGTGATCATCGCGACCGCTGTATTGGGCGTGGTTATCGAGCGCACGGCTTATCGTCCGCTACGCGATGCGCCGAAAAACTCCGTACTGATTTCCGCAATCGGTGCTTCCTTCTTATTGGAAAATCTGGCTAACTATTTGTTCAGCGGTCGTCCGCTGCGCTTTCCGGATATCCCGCTGCTGAGCCAGACCATCGCTATTGGCAGCGTGCAGGTTCAAGCAATTTGCCTCGTTATTCCCGTGATTACCTTCATCAGCCTTTTCGTGCTGCTGCACATTGTTAATCACACCAAAACTGGTATGGCGATGCGCGCTGTATCCAAGGATTACGAAATTGCGCGTGTGATGGGCGTTAATATAGACCGCGTTATTTCCATTACCTTTATTATTGGCAGCTCCCTGGCCGCTATTGGCGCCTTTATGTGGGGCGTGCGCTATCCTGGCATCACCCCGCTGTTGGGCGTTATGCCTGGCCTGAAATGCTTTATTGCAGCCGTAATCGGTGGCATTGGCAATATCAAGGGCGCTGTAATCGGCGGCTTTATTCTGGGCTTAGGCGAGGTTTTAATCGTAGCCTTCTTCCCGCAGCTGTCCGGCTACCGTGACGCTTTTGCATTTATCGTTTTGATTATTATTCTGTTCTACAAGCCCACCGGTCTATTGGGCGAAAAAACTACGGAGAAGGTGTAAGCATGAGTAAAAGAAATATGATACTGACCGTAGTTGGTATAGTAGTGCTCTTTGCCGGTGCTTGCTACGCTCAGTTTGAATTAGACTCTTATTTGCGCAGAATTATTAATCTGTGCCTGATTTATGCCATTATCGGTCTATCCATGAACCTGACCAACGGCTTCGCCGGTCAGTTCAGCCTGGGTCAGGCTGGCTTTATGGCCTTGGGTGCCTATGTGGTTGGCGTTTTCACTGTGCCTGTGGAGCTGCGTGCCAACGTTTTCTACGCTGTGCCCATGAATCCTTTAATTGCCGATATTCAGCTACCCCTGTGGCTGGCTTTGATAGTGGGCGGCTTGCTCGCTGCTTTGGTAGCCTTTTTGATTGGTACACCTGTGCTGCGTTTGCGTGGCGACTATCTGGCGATTGCCACCCTGGGCTTTTCTGAGATTATCCGCATCGTGATTACCAATGCCCAAAGCTTTACCAATGGCGCGCTGGGCATCAAGGATATTCCTACTATTAACGATGTGCGCTATATCTTTTTAGTAACGGCGCTTATCTTCGTTTTTATTACCTGCCTCATTAATTCCTCCTATGGCCGTGCCTTTAAGGCCATCCGTGAGGATGAAATTGCCGCTGAGGCTATGGGCGTGGGCCTGTTCCATCACAAATGCATGGCCTTCATGCTAAGCGCCTTCTTCGCAGGCATCGGTGGCGGTCTTTATGCAACTCTGCTGGGCACTGTTGACCCGAAAAACTTCCTCTTTACCTTGACCTACAACTTCCTGTTGATCATCGTATTGGGCGGCATGGGCAGCATCACCGGCAGCATGCTGGGCAGTATTATCGTTACTGCAGGTCTTGAGTACCTGCGTATTTTCGACGAGCCTTGGGAAATTATGGGCACGGTAATTCCGCTGTTCCGTCCCGGCTTCCGTATGGTTATTTTCTCCCTGCTGCTCATGATTTGCGTACTGTTCTGGCGCAAGGGCATCATGGGTACGGAGGAATTCACTTGGGATAAATTTGTTGCTTTCTGCAAGAATCCTTTCAAATATTTTAAGCGGAAGGGAGCAAAGAACAATGGCTAAGACACAAACTGTTTTAAAAACTGATACTATGACCATGCGCTTTGGCGGCGTTACGGCGGTGTTCCAGCTGAATTTGGATATTCGCGAGCACCAGATTGTGGCGTTGATCGGTCCTAACGGCGCCGGCAAAACCACGGCCTTTAATATGATTACAGGCGTATATACTCCTACAGAGGGCGATGTCATCTACACTGCTCCTGGCGGTGAGCCTGTAAAAATTACCGGTAAACGCCCCAGCGATATCGCTAAAATGGGTATTGCCCGCACCTTCCAAAACATTCGCCTTTTCAAGGATTTGAGCGTGTACGAAAATGTTATGATCGCGAAGCATCTGCATTTAAAGTCTAATTTCCTCTCAGCAACACTGCATCTGCCATGGTATAACAAGGAGCAGCGCGAGATGGAGGCTGATGTGGAGAAGCTGCTCCGCTCCGTGGATTTGTGGGAGCTGCGCCACGAGAAGGCCAGCAGTCTGCCCTATGGCAAGCAGCGCCGCTTGGAAATCGTGCGTGCCTTGGCAACCAATCCTAAAATTTTGCTTTTAGACGAGCCTGCCGCAGGCATGAACCCCAAGGAAACGGAGGAGCTGACGGAGTTCATCCGCCAAATTCGTGATGAGTATAATTTGACCATTTTTATGATTGAGCATCACATGGATTTGGTTATGGAAATCAGCGATTGGATTTATGTGCTGGACTTTGGCATGCTCATTGCCGAGGGTACCCCGGCAGAAATCCAGAACAATAATCGTGTAATTGAGGCATATCTGGGGGTGGATGAGGATGCTTAAGGTTAATGATTTAGTAGTTTCCTACGGCGGCATCGAAGCCCTGAAGGGTATTTCCTTAGAGGTGCCGGAGGGTAAAATAGTAACGCTGATCGGTGCTAACGGCGCGGGCAAAAGCACGCTGCTGCGCAGCATTATTGGCCTCGTAAAGCCTGATAGCGGCTCAATTACCTATGGCGAGAAGCAGCTCATCGGCTTAAACTCTCAACAAATCGTGGAAAACGGTATCACACTTGTGCCCGAGGGGCGTCGCGTATTCCCCAATTTGACGGTTTTGGAGAATTTGCAGATTGGTGCTTATCTGCGCAAGGACAAGGACGGTATCGAGAAGGATATCCGTTGGATTTACGATTTGTTCCCTCGCTTGGAGGAGCGCAGCTGGCAGATGGCGGGCACCTTGAGCGGTGGCGAGCAGCAGATGTTAGCCGTTGGTCGTGCGTTGATGTGTCGACCTAAGGTGTTGATGATGGACGAGCCCTCCTTGGGTCTGGCTCCCTTGATTATTAAGGATATTTTTAATATTATTCAGGAGATTAATCGACAGGGCATGACTATTCTTTTGATTGAGCAGAATGCTAATATGGCTCTGAAGATTGCCGATATCGCCTATGTGCTGGAGACCGGTCGCATTACGATGACTGGCAGCGGCAGGGAGTTGTTGGAGAATCCGGAGATAAAGGCGGCATATTTGGGTAAAAAGAAATAGAATTCCTCAGTCAGCTTCGCTGACAGCTCCCTTTAAAAAGGGAGCCCATCCAACGCTTTTATTAGGTAAAACTAGTTTTTTCATGCAGAGTGAATTAAGTTTGTCAATCAAAGGCTAAAGGAGCCTCCCTTTTAAAAGGGAGGGGGACCACGGAGTGGTGGAGGAATTTAATAAAGCAATTTAGTCAACCAGCTAGCAATAGTTGGTTGACTTATTTTTTCATAGTAGGTATAATTATAAGGTAAATTAGCTTGCAAACTCTTGCATAAATAGAAGCATCAAGAGCAATAGGAGGCAATCCTGTGATTAAAATAGATAATTTGAAGCATTATTATACGGATAGCGATGGCAACGAGGTCAAGGCCCTGGACGGTGTGGATTTATCCATTGAGCAGGGCGAATTCGTGGCTATTATCGGTGCCAATGGCAGCGGTAAATCGACGCTGGCACGGCATTTGAACTGCTTACTTCTGCCCACGGATGGACGCGTGGAAGTTGGCGGTTTAGATACCATGGAAGAAAAAAACATGTGGGATATTCGCCAGCAGGTGGGCATGGTCTTCCAAAACCCCGATAACCAGATTGTGGCAGCTGTTGTCGAGGAGGATGTGGCCTTTGGCCCGGAAAACATCGGTGTGCCGGGACCGGAAATCGGTCCTCGTGTAGCAAAGGCCTTGGCGGCTGTGGGCATGACTGAGTATGCCAAGCATGCTCCCCATCGCCTGAGCGGCGGCCAAAAGCAGCGTGTGGCCATTGCGGGCATTATGGCGCTGGAGCCCAAGTGTATCGTTTTAGACGAGCCCACGGCCATGCTGGACCCTCAGGGACGCAAGGAAATCGTCAGCACCGTGCAAAAGCTAAACAAGGAAAAGCAGATTACCATTGTTTATATAACCCACTACATGGTGGAGGCACTGGCGGCCGACAGGGTCGTGGTCATGGAGAAGGGGCATATCCGCTTTACGGGCACGCCGAGAGAGGTTTTCAGCCGTGTGGACGAGCTGGAAGCGCTGGGACTGGAGGCACCGCTGGCGGCTAAGGTGGCTAGTGAGCTGCGCAAGAGCGGTGTAAAGCTGCCGAGTGGGATTATTACGGATGAGGAGCTGGCGCAAGCATTATGTCAATAAAA
>USBV01000016.1 GCA_900553055.1 uncultured Phascolarctobacterium sp. | reverse complement strand
CGTTGGCTCCGCCGCTGGCGTGGCCGTGGATGCCACGGTGATAATCAATAGCATCACCGGCAGCACCAGCGCCCAGATTAACAGCACCGATATTAATAAGACTAACGAAGCTTTGACCAACGCTAATGTTTTCGTCAACGCTTATGATAAAGCAGATATTAGCTCTCACTTGGATACGATAAGTGTGGGCGCTGCCGGTGAGGGCGCAGGCGTAGGCGCAGCCGGAGCCGGAGACCGCAATACGGTGCAGCGCAATACTGTGGCCCGAATCGTGGGCAAGGCGGATGGCACAACTGCGCTCAACGGTAACAGCGTTACCGTTGATGCTTTAGGCTATACGAAAATTCATCTTAGCGAAACTGGTCTCGCGGCCGGTGCCAGCGCCATTGCTGGCGCTGCCGTAACGGGCGCAGTATCGGTGAACCGCTTCGCTGGCAATACTACAGCCTTGGTCTCCAATGTTAAGGGCACCGTTCATGAGCTGGCAGTCGACGCTAACCGCTTAACCGATATTAAGACCTATAATAACGCTATCTCTTTGTCCGGCGGCATCGTAGGCGCTTCTGTCAGCGTGGGCGTTACCGATGTGGAGGACACTAGCCATACTAATGCGGAGCTGTCCTATGCTGAGCTGAGCGCAGATGGAGCGTCCAATAGTAAGGTTGAGGTGAAAGCTGAAAACAATACCCAACTGGCTACGGAGCTTTCGGCGGATTCCTTGGAGATTTCTATAGGCGAGTCCCGGGGCGTCGCTGTAAGCAATGTGAATATGGAAGCGCAGGTGGGAGCTAAGCTGGACAATGCAAGCTTGGGCAGCGCTCAGCAGGAGTTCGGCTCCATAGCCGTGGAAGCTAATAATAATACCTATAGTAAATTCCAAAATGTGGCTGTGGCCGCAGGTTCTGTGGCTGGCGTGGGCGTAGGGCATGGTGCTCTCAATATTAATACGGGCACCACTGCAGCGGTACTGGATAGCAGTGCCTTCGCCAAGGATATCAATGTGAACGCTTTGGAAAAGCGCACTGTGGATACGCTGATGGTGGGCGTGGGCGGTGCAGCTCTGTATGTGGGCGTGAACACCATGCACACCAATATCGGCACCAATCTACAGGATGACTATACCTATGACGATACTCAAAGCTATAATACTAGAGAGTTTCAAACCATGGTCAACGGGGCCTTGGAGCGTATGAATAATCAGGCTGAGTCTGCTCGTGCCAAGACTGGCGATAACAGCATACAGCAGGGTAGTGTCTCTATTAATAAAGGTAATGCAGCTCAGGGCGGGCTTAGCAATACCATTTCCGATAGCAATCTTGTGTCCAGCGGCAATATACAGGCCGAGGCTAAGGCTACCACCAATACGGATATCGAGATTTATCAAGCCACGGTGGCCATTGTCAATGTGGGCGTGCCGGCTAGTAGAACAACCGTTGAGGATAAGCTCAATCTAAACATTCAAAACGCAACCCTACAGGGAAAAACTGTGGATATTAATTCCACTACTGACGGCGAAATCAAGAGCTTTGCCGGTCAGGGCGGCGTCAGCGGTGCCTCCTATGTGGACACTACCGCCTATGTGAAGCATTTGGGCAAAAATAGCATTAGTATAGATGGCTCTACTATCAGCGTTGTCAACGCTCTGAGCACTGCCGTCAATCCCTTGTCAATCCACGCTCTGAATCAAACCAAGCTTAACAATGGCGCTTTTGGTATGAATATTAGCTTGCTTAAAGGCGGTCGTATTGTGCTGGAGGGCGAGGATAGCACTGAGGTGGCCATCGCCCTAGGTAAGAACGAGCAAATTAGCGCTGAGAACAGCTTCAGCTCTAGCAAGCAAGTGGATGGTTCCTCCGAGCAATCAGGCATAACCATTTTGGCAGAGAATGCAACCATAGTGAAGGACGAAATTATCGTCAACGAGACCATTGGCGGTATAGCTGGTGGTGGCAGCGTGGTCGCCTCCAGGGCCAAGGGCAAGGCTACCGTGGACGTGAGCGATAGGAATAACTTCACTGCCCAAGCGGTGGACATAGAAGCTCTAACCGGTGGCACCAAGGATGCTTATACCACGGAAGCTGTTAATCACTCCGTAGGTGTAGCCGCTGGGGCGATTAATGTGGACAAGGTTCGCACCTATAACTCTATGCAGGCTAGTACCACAGTGGGCGCCATTAACATCATCGATGAAATTGGCGGAACACAGCTAAAGCCTACTGCGCTTACCATTGGCGCTACCAATGCAACTACGTCCAATGCTTATATCCATTCTGTAAATGTGGGCCTTGGGGCAGCAAGTGGCAGTAATATTGCCCAAAGCCATGCCAGTGGGCAGGCCGAAACTACGGTTAACGCCGGTACCTCCGGCATCAGCGCTGGTAGCTTTAATATTTTCGCCGCCAATAGCGATGATATTCTGGCCAAGGCGGATGGCTCTAACGCAGGCATAATGGATATTTCTCCCTATGCGGGCAGAGTGGAAAATACTGTGACCAGCGCGACCACTGTTAATCTTAGTGGTGCCTTTAACGCTGTGGAGGGCTTCCAAGCCCAGGCGTTGCGTAAGGATATAGCCAATTTTAAGGCTGATGCCCTAAGCGTAACTGCCTTCGGTGGGGGCGACGCTCGCGTGGATTCTGCAATCACAGCCAACACCCATTTAAATGCTAATGGGGCAACCATTGTGAGCGGTGGTGACACAATTCTTGCAGCAGAAAATACTGTGGAGCTAAACCAGAGGGATGGCTTTAACAAAATGGTGCTGGGGCAGGGCTATGGCATATTTGAAGTGAGCACCTGCGGTATTGAGAATACCATAGACTCCACTGCCCATGTTGATTTGAACAATAGTAGCATAACCAGCGCTGGCTCCCTGCAGACCAAGGCTCATACGGAGGAGCAGCTGCAGGTGAATGCCTATGCCTATTCTGTGGGGGCTTTTGAAGGAGCAGAGGTTAAGGTAAAAAATAATATTACCAATGACGAGGAAATTAAGCTACAAAATACAAGCTTGAAGACTAGCAAAGCATATCATGATATTACCCTCGCAGCAGCGGATGACCTGAAGCTCTTTACCTATTCCTATGCCGAATCTCCTGCAGGCGCTTTGGGCGGTGCTAACGCCATTGTAAATAATACTTTAATTCGCGATAATAGCATTGATGTGCTCGGTGGTAGCAGTATCTATAGCTCCCAAGACATCAATCTCTATGCAGGCAAAAATGTAGATGGTAGTGTAGCTACTTTGGATCTGGATGTGGAGGCTAAAGATTTTGTAGGCGCTATTATTCCCATTCCCGTTTATCCGAGCATTAATAATAATATTCAGCAGCATAATCAAATTAATCTAGATAAAACCAGCGCCAGCACCAGTGTACGCCATAGCAATCTCTATGCAGCCGCAGGCAGAGAAATGGCTAATCTGTCCGCTGCGCGCTATGTGGGCTTCTATGGCAGCAGCCAAAAGGGTTCCTTTGTGACCACGGATAATGGCGAAACAATAGCTGGTAAAACTGCCGACAATTATGTGAATATCAACGGTAAGCTCATAGCCGGTGTGGCCAATGAAATAGGTATTACTATTGGCGCAAACGGTGATATTGTGATCCTCGACGATGCTATGCGCGCATGCGTTGAAGGTGCCAAGGATGCTAGCGAGCTGGCAGTTACGATTAATGCGGATGCTAGTACGGGCTTAAGCAAGGCTTCCCTGACCTTTGGCAGCGAGGATTATACCAATGCCTTGCTCGATCGCTATAATGAGCTCTTGGATTTGATGAGTGAATATGGCAAGGACGATATTGTGGATACACAGACTAGCACCGTAATCCATACTGCAGCCTATCTGGGTTATAAGGCAGAGGCTGACCGCATCAAGCAGGAAATGCTTGACATGGGCTTGGTGACTGTAAGCGCTAGTGGCACCTTAATTCCTAAGGATACCCTCAATGTGGATTATGTGGAAATTCCTGAGCTGACGGCCTCCGGTGGCAATATTACCGTGGAAACCGACAGCCTTTTAGGTAGTGCAAGCGCTACTATGAAGGCTCAAGGCACGCCGGCAATTACTGTTACCAATAATACCAATCTTTTGATCAAGGTTAATGCCGTTACGGTGGATGATCCGGGCGGTAAATTCGTTTATAACGGAACCAGCATTACCGGTGCTGATACTGCAACCATTAACAGTAGCATCGATGCCCTTAATAAAACCAAGGGAGCAGTCTTTGGCCTGGTGGAAACTGCAGATGGACAGTCCGGAAAGATTGAAATCAAGGGCTTATACAATGGTAACTCCATTAATTATTCTGGATCCTTTGTGGATGAACAGGGCCAAACACAGCCTGTTTCCGGCTCCATTAAACCCATAGCTAATGTGCAGATTCAAGGCAATATTTATGCTAAGAATGGCTCCGTCACGATTCATAGCAAGGCGGACAGCATCCTCATTCAGGGCAAGAATGTGCAGGACGCAGTGGGTATCAGCGCTGCCAGCATAACGCTGGAGGCAGCTCAAAGTATCACGCAGGGCTATACGGATGGCATCGTTAATATTGGTGGCGACGTGCGGCAGCTCTACGATTCCCAATATCAAAGTATTATTGACCAATATGGAGCTGGGGGGAGCGCTCAGACTACCTATCCTGTCACCTCTGAGATGACACAGCTTGGCTCTGCTCCTGCCGGAGGGAGCAAGGGTAGCGGCAGCTATATTGCCGGCGGCAGCATCTATATTAACGCCTCCGACATTAATGTGAATGGCATTATTCAAAGTGGCTTCGGGGATTATTATGCGGATATTTCCGATGCTACGACGCAAAGCAAAATTACCAAAATCAATAACGCCTATAACGGTGGTGCCATTAGCGATAGCGTAGTGACAACTGGTGAGCAATATAAGATTATTGATGGTGGTGCTTATTGGAGCACTGATGATGGCTGCTATAAATATCGCTTAGATGTTTATTATAATCCCTCCACCCAAAAGATTTTGGTACAGAATGTGAATGCCGGCGGCGGTAAAATCTATTTGACAGGTCGCATTTCCAGCACTGGCAATGGCAAGATTATTTGCTTGGATGGGGTTAGCAATATCAATGTCAATAATACGACTAGCTACGATTTGCAGCTCGGGGATTTGGTGACCAATGATGTGCAGGGCTTGGTGAGCATCACCGATACGGCCAAGAATACACTGACCGAAATAACCAGCAGTACAGTAACTGTAAAAAATATTGACGACAAGGGCAAGGTCTCTGCCACTGGCACGACTACCGCCTTTGATCCCACAACCGGCTATGACTATGCTCCTCAAACTGGGCTCCGCTACACCTGGACCAGCGGCGTGGAGAATACGACATTTGATCGTTACAAGAAGGACTTAGAAGATGGTGGCTGGGGCTTGTGGGGTGAAGGCGTTTCCACAGAGCAAATAGCCGAATGGCATAGTACGCACACCATAGATCCCTATGAGCCAGGTCAGTCCTATAATGGACCCCGTGATTCCGGCGAAACCATCAGAGTTGCGACCGGTACTGAAGATTATAATAATTACGTCACTATTTCCAGCAAACAATTGAACACGGATACAGTCAAGGAAAGTGAGCGGTGGTATTCCTCGGGCCTGTGGGGCTATCACAAGCATTATGAAGTCATTTGGACTGAAAGCACGGGTACCTTGTATACTTATGATGCCGTGGTTAGGGCTGATAACACCTTTAATATTAATTTTGTTGGCCATGCTGCGGACAACGCTAGCGTCACCGTATCTTCCCTTAACAATATTGAGCTCAATGGCAATATTGGCAACACTAAACTATATGAAACCACCACTGATAACACCATTGTGCGCCAGGAGAAGGGTACTGTTAATATTACCTCGCAAAATGGCTCCCTCATCCAAAGCGGCGGAGCCTTGTACGGTGCTGATATCGATTTGACGGCAGCCAAGGATATGCAGAATATTACCATAGTTGCCGGTGATGTGGTCAATGTGAGCGCCGTCAACAGTATGACTACTCCTAGCGAGCTGGTGCAGAATAATCTTACCCTTAATGTGCAGGGTGCATATCTGGCAAAGGGCAATGTGGTCTTAGGCAATTTGGGCTCTGTCGTTACCAGCGAAGCCGGTAGCTCTGTGCCCTTAAATGCAAGTGGCGCCAAGACCACCGGTGTTACGGGTCTGGTTTCCATCAATGCTGCTGGCTCCGAGGGTAATATTTTCCAAAAGTCCGGTAGCTTAATTGTGTCCGACCGCATTGATTTATCCACCACTAATGGCTCTATTTATGGCCAAAAGCAGGCTGATGGCTCCGTAACTGCACTGCAGCTTTACGCAGGGCAGCAGCCCACGGGTGCGGATACACTAAACGCTTCTGTAAATGCCTCTGCTAAGGGAGATATTGCTTTAGAGCAGCGTGATGGCAATCTGCGGGTGGGCAGAATTTACTCTGCTGCCGGGGATGTAAGCTTAACTATTTCCCAAGGCAGTGTGGAAGACGCCTTACCCTATGTGGCCAATAATCGTGGCGATTCTGATGCTGTTCTGGGGAAATGGAAGCTTTTGGGCATTATTGAAAGCGATAGCAGCGATGCGGAAAATGCGGAGATGCTGGCTGCGAAAAATTTCCAAAATACTTCTGCTAAGCTGGGCGCTTATGAGGCCTGGGATGCCTATGGGTTGTTGTACGCAATTCAGGACAGCATTGTGAACCCTGGCACCTCTGCTCTGCCCGATACCTCTGACAAGGATCCCAATGTGATTGGCCATAATATCACCATTAATGTTGCCGACAGTGTGGGTATCAATAGTGGCGTTGTCAAGAAAATCGATACTAATACTTTGCTGGATAAGGATGAAGCAACGGGAGCGCATTTGCATTTAGATGACTTAAAGGCATTGAGCAAGCTGGACGCTTCTACTAAGGTAACTTGGGAAAAAGGTGCTGATGGGCACACCTATGCTGTTTATACCGAGACCATTCCTATTGGTGTGCAACAAACCACCAAGACGGTTACAAATGGGCAAGGGACTACTGTAGTCAATGGCAAGCTGACCATTCAATCTGCTGCCGCAAATAGCGCTGGTGGTGCTACCTTAAACGGCGATATTTATGTGCAGGGCCGTGAGCAAAAGCTGGTAGAGGACAAGGGCAACCCTATCACTCAGAACAAAGACCTGTATGTGAATAATATTTTGACCAATGTGGGCGAGGTTACTTTGACCAGCTTGGGCGGCATTTACAATGCTGCTAATGCTACTGCGCCCCTTATCACCGGCAAGAGCTTATCGCTTAGTGCTGCGGGAGGCTCCATTGGTACTTCTGCTAGTCATATTACTATGAACCTTTTTGGCACTGACAAGACCAAGGATGGTCTCAGTGCTATCGCTAGCGGCGGTATTTATGTGGACCAAAAGGGTAGCAATGCTCTCTTGGTGCGCAATGCTTCCAGTGGTGGGGATATTTATTTGGGCTCGGATACTAGCATTTTCATGGGTGTGGTCAATGGATCCAATGTAGAAAACTATATCCGCGCTGAAAATGATGGCACTATTGTCCTAGAAGCTCGGAACGGCAGTATTGGTGAGGCTATTTATGAAAATGGCGAGCTGAAGCGTGACGAGAATCAGGGCGTACGCATTTTGAATTCTGCTGCTAGCAATACTAGTCATGTAACCTTGCATGCTAGCGATAGTGTTTATGTAACCGGCGTGGCTAGCGAGGATGGCAAAGGTGCTGCATTGGCAGGGCCTGCGGGCATATTGAATTTGCAGGTTGATGGCAAGGATGCTGCTGGCAATGCTTTAACCTTAAAGAATGTTGGCATTTATGTTGATGGCGAGCTGAACCTGGAAAATAATCTCACCCCTAGCGAAACTATTAGCGTACACACCACAGATACCATGAGCCTTGACAATAATTTTAGTATCACTGCTCCTGATATCTATTTGGGCAGTGCTAAAAATATACTGCTTAAAAGTGGCTCTATAGAGACATCTAATTTGGTTTTACGAGCCAGTGGCTATATTGACCAGAACTATGATAACAATACTTCTAGCCTTAATGGCTACGCCCTTAAGGTGAGCGATATTCTAGAGGTGTGGGCCGGTGGCAGAGCTGCTGATGAGTGTGCTATTGACTTAGGCAGCAAGTTTAACGAGCTGAAGAAAGTGGTGCTGCAAGCTACTAATGGTAATATTTTTGTAGGCAGCGGTAGCTCTGACGATGGTGCATTGTCCATTACTGTTGCTAACAATCAAATTGTTGCAGGCAACATCCTTTTCCAAAACTATATCAATGGTGCAAGGAATAGTATTATTGTTGATGGCTCATTGATGGCTACCGGAAAGGTAACTATTCTGAACGAAGAAGCTGATATTACTAATAAAGGCACCATTTTGACCAAGCAGGAGGTTTTGCTGCATACTCAAAACGGCAGTATAATCAATGAAAACCAAATTACTTCTGAGAATAGTACGGTGACCTTAATAGCAGATAAGGGTAGCACAGTTGCAGGTAATAGTAACATTGGTGATATTCATAACGGCCTTGGTGAAATTTTTGATAGCAATGCTGATATTACTGCTGCCAAGGGCATCAGTCTGCAGGCGGCGGGGACCATCCTCAATGTGGGTGATTATCTGGTTACGGATGTAGGCGATATTGAGGTGCGGGCCGTGGGTAGCATTGCCAATATTGGTGATTATACTTTGGCTAAGGATGGCAATATTACTGTCATCGCTGGCGTTGATGTAGGCAACACTGGCAGATATATCATTACTGAGAATGGTAATATTACCGTCAGTGCTGGTGGCGATATCGCTAACTTGGGCAGCTATTATACCCATGAGGGTAATATGAGCATGACTGCTACTAAGAATCTCTTAAACATTGGCGTTATGGAAACAGAAAGCGGCAACATCAGCATTATTTCCACTGACGGTATCATCTTTAACGAGGGTAGCGCTGATTTGCTCACTGGCGGTGGTAATGTAACGCTGCGAGCCGAAAGTAAAAATGGTTATTATTATTATTTTGACGCTAATGGCGAGCTAAATACTCTTCCTGCTGGCACGGCCCTTTCCAAGAGCGATGAGGGGGAATATGTAGCCCAGATAGGCAATGAAAAGCACATTATAGTGAAGAATGGTTCTGTCTTCAACGCTGGCGATGTTCTGGCCTTGAATGGCACTATTACTCTGGAAGCCGCTAAGGGCAATTTGACCAACTACGATGATTTCAATACTTTGTCCACCGAAGTTGCTACTAACTGGGATCCCAAGTACAAGGGCGTGGATATCGCCACGGGCAATATTGTGTTTAGTGCTGAGAATGGTCACTTGTACAATAATAAAGATCTTGAGTCCGGCGAGAATATTAGCTTGACCGCAGCTCAGGGTTTGACCAACTTCGCATACAACGTATATGCAGGCAAGGATATCACTTTAACCGCAACTCAGGGTGACATGGTGAATACCGCAGTACTAGAGTCCGTGTATGGTGATGTAAAACTTGTGGCTGAGCATGGCAATGTTGTCAATGGCATAGAAAATCAACCTTCCTCCGGTGATATTGTTACCTTGGGCGGTAAGGTTATTTTGGAGGCTCGTGGGGCAGACGGGAGTGGCAATGGCTACAGCGTCACCAACTACGGCGACATCATCGCCATTGGTAAGACGAACTCCGATGCCGAGGGCAGCGGCAGCATCCTGCTCAAGTCCGAGCTGGGCAACGTTTATAACAACGACGATTTCAATAGATTGCATGATGGCTCTGAAAGCTATGACTATGAAGCCTCTAAGCACATCAGTATTGCGCCTGTCGATCCTAGCTACAATATTGCAACTAGCAATATTGAAATCTTGGCAGAAAAGGGTGCGATTGTTAATACCAAGGATTACTTAGTGGCACTGGGCAATGTAACCCTAAAGGCTCAGGAAGGCATTGGCAGCTACGGCGATGTAATCCTTGCAGGCGGCGACATTACGCTGAGCGATACGGATGGCGATTTAATTAACTTTGCTAATCTTGTGTCCATCAATGGCAATATCGAGCTCAATGCTGCTCATGGCACTGTAGTAAATGCTACGAAGGGCGAGGTTGTTGCCCTCAATGGCAATGTAACCTTGAATGCTGGTGGGGATATTGAGCCCGACCATAAGATTTGGTTGGTTAATACTGCAACCGGTGCTAAAGAAGCGTTGAACACCGCTGGTTATGATGTAGGCGACCGCATTATCATAACTGAAAACTATTACCTTGATGACAATGGTGAAAAGGTATTCTTGAGTAACACCTTGCTTGCAGCTCCGAACAATGAACAGATTTATACCCAAGTAAGCTATGTTGATGATAGCAATACAAGAGTATTGATTCAAGACGGCATTACTGGTCAGCTGGAAGCCTTCCGTGCTGGTGATGTGGTGAACCGTGGCGATATCGTGGCTCAAAACGACGGCACTAAGAGTCTTGCTGAAGCAGGCAATGTGGTGCTGCACTCTGACAAGGGCAATGTCACCAACTATGATGATTACAAGCTGGTAGATGGGCAAAGGGATAGCACGGGTAATGGCTACTACGATTATCTTGGTGGCACCGGCTATACCACCGGCACCAGCACAACCGCCAAATTCAACGCAGGCTTGGGCAGTGCTTATAATGATAACAAGCGCTTTATTTTGAGTGATAGCGGCATGGAACTGACTGCGCCTGAAGGTTATCTGTACAATGATTTGGCACTCGTCAGCCATCAGGACATCACTCTGGAAAGTGGTAAGAGCTTAACTATTGGTACTAACTTCGCATCTGTTGAGGCGGATGGTGATGTTGTTGTGAAGTCCAACTATGGCGGTGTATATAATAATAGCCAGGTTATTTCTAATCAGGGCAGCATCGTTTTGGATGGCGAGATTGGTGTAACCAGCGGCAATAGTGATAGCCTGAAGGCTCTTAATGGTTCCATCAGCGCTGTGACCACCTATGGCGAAATCAATATTCAAGAGCTTATTGCCGGTGATACTGCGGCAGCTGGCAGCCAGTCCGGCAATGTAACCATCGGCACTATCAAGGGCGATGACGTTGTACTCTATACCGAAAGCGCTAGCTCCGATATTACCGTGAACAACATCACTGTGGGCGATCATCTCCTGCTCCAGGGCAATTCCTTCAAGCATACGGATGGGGCTGGTAACATCGTTTACGGCGTGGGCACCATCACTCGCAGCAGCAACGAGGGTACCCTAATCGTCGATGTCAACGGCGTGGGCGAGGCTGGTGGCAATGGCACCATGAAGAGTGACTTTGGCATGCAGGTTGAGGGCGATGTACGCTTTACTACCATGAATGTAACCAATGCTAACGTAATCATCGGTGGTACGATGAGCATAGATAAGCTTCATGTGGGTGGCGAGGCTCACTTCGAGAGCCAAGGCTATGTAACCGGCGTTTATGGCGGTGGCACGACTCCTTACCACGACAGCAGCAATGCTCTGTACTATGATTTGAGCGATGGCAGTGCTAACACTGGCCTGAACATGCGGGTAACTGCGGATGAATTCCGGGCTGTTCTTGCAGAGAATTCCGAAACTATTAAGGCTCTCAAGACTATGAGAGAACTGAAAGCTAGAATGGCTCAGGCAGGCAGCGCACCCGATACCTTCGGCAAGGGCGACAACAATGGCTGGATGAACCTTTATGTGGATACTCCTAGATACCAACGCTCCAATGGACTGCTGTTGCATATTGATACAGGCTATAGAAGTGCTAACCAACGCTGGTCCGCCGAGGATTTGAGCGCGAAGCTGGTAGATTTTAAGCCCAATGATAGTTTTGTAGCTCATTATGGCAACCCTGCAGTCTACTTTGGCAGATACGATTTGCTGGAGCTGCCGGCACAACCCAAAAGCGAGATTGCGTACACAGCCAATAGTGGCAAGGTAGTGCTGCAAAAGGATAATAGCGGCTTGCGTATTGAAGAAAAGCAAGAGACTGATCAAGAAGAGAATAAAAATGAAGCTTAAAACCGCTAGGGCTGGTGATACTAGCCAAGGCGCATTGTCGCAATATGTGAGTTACCTTAAGTCCCCTGAAGCTAGTATATTCTTTGAGTGCAGTGCTTAGAAGAGGAAGAAGAGAAAGAAAAATGATTTTTTTCATGCAGATAGCTGGTGGAAAAGCTGGCTATCTGCATTTTTATGGGTAACGAAATAATCTTGTGATTATGGTTGCGTTTTACACCGCTTTCCTCTATAATAAAAATGTGATAATATCGCACTAAAACCCCAATAAAAGTGTGAGGAGAAAAGTAATGGAACGAATTATATTGCAAAAACTGCTGGAGTGGAAGAATTCTCCCTACCGTAAGCCATTAATTCTAAAAGGTGTGCGTCAGGTAGGCAAGACTTGGATACTGAAAGAGTTTGGCAAGCGTTACTACGAAAATACCGCTTATTTTAACTTTGATGAAAACGAAGAATACAAACAATTCTTTGAAACTACTAAGGACGTTAATCGTCTCTTACAAAACCTAATGCTGGCAAGTGGTCAGAAGATTATGCCCGAAAAAACTCTCATCATTTTTGATGAAGTGCAGGATTGCCCCAAAGTCATCAACTCCCTGAAATATTTCTGTGAAAACGCTCCCCACTATCATATCGCTTGTGCTGGCTCTCTCTTAGGCATTGCGCTGTCAAAGCCCTCCTCCTTCCCTGTAGGCAAGGTCAACTTCATGCAGATTGACCCTATGACCTTTACAGAATTCTTGCTTGCCAATGGTGATGCCAACCTTGCTGCATATTTAGCAAGCGTTGACACCCTTGAGCCCATCCCCGCTGCTTTTTTTAATCCACTTTATGAAAAATTAAAAATGTACTACGTTACAGGAGGCATGCCCGAACCAGTGCTGATGTGGACAGAAGCTCGTGACGTTGCCGCTATGCAGGAGGCTTTATCTGGCATTATTGGTGCTTATGAGCGTGATTTTGCAAAGCATCCTCATATCAGCGAATTTCCCAAAATCTCTATGATTTGGAAATCCATTCCTTCCCAGCTAGCACGAGGGAACAAGAAATTCATTTATAAGGTGGTCAAAGAAGGCGCAAGGGCGCGTGAATATGAGGACGCGCTCCAGTGGCTGGTAGATGCCAGGTTAGTGCATAAAATCTATCGTAGCTCCGCTCCTAGTCTGCCTATGTCTGCTTATGATGACCTATCAGCCTTTAAGATTTATCTAGTGGATGTAGGTCTGCTGCGCCGTCTAGCACAGCTAGCACCCACTGCCTTTGGTGAGGGTAACCGTCTTTTCACCGAGTTGAAGGGCGCATTAACCGAGAATTTTGTGCTACAAACCCTCATTACCCAGTTTGAGGTCGTCCCTCGTTACTGGACACAAGCCAATCCACCCTATGAGGTAGATTTCCTTATTCAGCGAGAGAATGATATTTTCCCTGTTGAGGTCAAATCAGAAGCCAATACATCCAGTAAGAGTTTCAAAAAGTTCAAAGAACTATTCCCTGATAAGGTAAAGCTTCGTATCCGCTTCTCCTTGGATAATCTTAAGCTAGATGACGACATGCTAAATATTCCGCTGTTCATGGCTGATCAGACAGAGCGATTGATTGGGCTGGCTTTGGAGCAAAGATGTGATTGACACAATCTCATCCTTCGCCACATCCATCCATCTGAGGAGTTTTTGTAAACTCGTTATTATCAGTTGATTTTCTACAAGTAATCTGATAACATTATAGTGTTGTTTTAAAGAAGCGAGGCGAGCTTATGGCAGACTGTATTTTAGGGGGACTGCTGGTGCTGCTCTTCATCCTAGCAGCCCGCAGCTATTTCGGCAGAAAATTTGGCGGCGACAGCTGCTGCTCCGGCTGCAAGGGTTGTCCCCATGCCAAGGCTTGCGGTAAGAAAGCAGAGCAGGATTAGCTTAAACTAGGGAGGTCTAGAGGGTGCATATTCAACGTGGTGCATGGGCCGAAATCAATCTTGATGCGGTGGCTCACAATGTACAAATGGCTAAGGCCAATTTGAAGCCGACGACGAAGCTGTGTGCCGTAGTCAAGGCCGATGCTTACGGCCATGGAGCCGTGCGTGTAGCTCAGGAGGCAGCCCGCAATGGAGCGGACTTTTTTGCGGTGGCACTGCTGCAGGAGGCCGTACGCCTGCGTGATGCAGGCATTGACCAGCCCATTTTAGTGTTAGGCTCCTTGCTGCCCGAGGTAGCCGATATTTGCGTGCGCTATGATATTAGCCATGCCGTTTTTGATGAAGAAAGATTATATGCCTTGAATGAAGCGGCTTTGCGCCAGCACACCAAGGCAAAAATACATATTAAGGTGGATACGGGCATGCACCGCATCGGTGTGCATGTGCGCGATGCCGGTAAATTTGCAAAATTAGCAGCATCCTTGCCCGGCATCTACATCGAGGGTGTGTTCTCGCATTTCGCCACGGCGGATGCGGATGATAAGCACTATGCTGCTTATCAATTTGCACGCTTTCAGGAGGCCCTTAAGCTTATTGAAGCCGAGGGAGTGCATATTCCTATAAGGCACATCGCCAACAGCGCCGCGTTGACGGAGCTGGAGGAATATCAGCTGGATATGGTGCGTCAGGGCATTACCCTGTATGGACTGCATCCAGCTCATATGATAGATTGCTACAAGGATTTTGAGCCGGTGATGACGGTAAAAACTCAGGTTTCCTTTGTAAAGACGCTGCCGGCTGGAGAAACCATCGGCTACGGTCGTACCTTTACAACCGCAAGAACAAGTATTATTGCTACTGTGCCCATTGGCTATGCGGATGGCGTCAGCCGCCGTTTGTCCAACAAGGGCTATATGATAATCAATGGTCAGCACGCTCCCATCGTGGGCAAGGTGTGCATGGACCAGGTGATGCTGGACGTGACGGATATCCCTGATGTACATGTGGGCAGTGAAGTCATCGTTTTTGGTGGTCGCGAGCTTCCAATGGAGCTGGTGGCCGAGTGGGCAGACACGATTTGCTATGAAATAATCTGCAATGTGAGCCCACGTGTACCGCGCGAATACGTGCGCGGCAATTAATTATTACGCTTTCCCTTATTTTATGGCTGCCGGAGGCTATGGCTAAAGGCAGTCCCTTTTTTGGCAAATAGAAAGACGTTGCAGGCTAGCTTTTTTGCTAGTAGGCAACGTCTTTTTTCTGTCTTAAATTTGCATATAGGCCGACATGATGCAGGCACCGCTGGCGCAGTTTTGCGCTAGCTTCTGCCATTGCTGGGCGTCAAAGCCGATGCCGCCGATGGCATAAATGGGGATGCAGTTTTTGCGATAACTACTTTCCTTGGTGCAATAGCTGCTGTTGGCGCGGTTGATATTCTTGGCTTGATAGTCAGCTGACGTTGTATGTTTTACGACAGCTGCATAGATGTCCTGCAAAAAGCTCAAGCCGCGTGGCGGCACGCCTGCTTTACAGCTAGTGGTGTAAATATGCCCTGCTAGGAGAGCCTTAGCGCCTTGTTCTAGGGCATTTTGCGCTTCGCTAGTACTGTGTACAGAGCTGCTGATAATAAGCTCTTGACGAGCTTTTAGTGGCACTGTGGCGAGCAAGGGCAGGGGCAGATGCACACGCCTCAAGCTTAGCTCTAACGCAACCTGCCAATGGCTGTGAATAATAAGCTCGATGCCGTGCTTTTGACAAATGGGCAGTACCTTTTGGGCTAATTCAGCATAGGCTTTGCTATCCAGTTCTTTCGCTCGCAGGATGAGCTGCTGTGGCTTATGTGCACACAGCGCAATGCGCTTCACCTGCTCAGGCAGGCTGCGCGGACAAGTGTTGGCGTCGGTCACAGCAATAAGTTTAAAGCTTTTGAGTTCTGTAGCAGTGTCTGTGCCTTCGTAAAAGCTTCGCAGGCAGCTGCTGTTTTTACCTTCCTCAAACATATACATACTCCGCCATTACGGGCTGCAAATTCAGGCGCTCCATAGCCTCGTAAATCTCGTCCAAAGAGCGATTATCATCAATTTCAAACTGCTCATCACCTAGCTCCTGCTTTTGGCTGTGCCCGCCGATGCCTGTATTAACGCCGGCAGAGATTTTATTAGCGCAGATAAGCATTAAGTTATCGCGCACGCGAGCACACTCGCGGCTAGAAACAGTAATTGATGCGAAGGGTAAGAACAGGCGGTAGGCGCACACTACCTGCAGCAGCTGGCGCTCGTGAACGTCCAAGGGCTTGATTTTATCGTTATTGATGATGGGACGCAGGCGTGGGCAGGAAAAGGCAAATTCTCCATGGGGATACTTTTTCTGCAGCAAATAAGCGTGCAGGCCCGTGGCAAAGGCGTCCTTGCGAAAATCGTCTAAGCCTAAGAGGGCAGCGAAGCCCACGCCCCGCATGCCGCCTTTGAGAGCTCGTTCCTGAGCGTAGAAGCGATAGGGAAATACGCGTTTAGCACCAGCCAAGTGTAGCTGAGCATATTTATCACTATTATAGGTTTCCTGAAAAACAGTGACATAATCCACGCCGCACTCATGTAGATAGGCATATTCATCGCTGTTTACTGGATAAATTTCTACTCCCACAACCTTAAAGTACTGGCGCGCCAGCTTGCAGGCCTCGCCAATATAATAGACATCACTCATTTTGCGACTTTCGCCTGTTAAAATAAGAATTTCCTGCATGCCGGTTTTGGCAATGGCTTCCATTTCCGTAATGAGCTGCTCCTTGTTCAGGCGCGCCCGATGAATGCGATTGTGGCTATTAAAGCCACAGTAAATGCAATAGTTTTCGCAGTAATTAGCAATATAAAGAGGCGTAAAAAAGGTGACGGAGTTGCCAAAGTAGCGTTGCCGCTCGCGCTGGCCAGCACGAGCAATGTCCTCTAGCAGGGGTAGGGCGGCTGGCGATAGCAAGGCCGCGAAGTCCTCCACCGTACGCTGCTCGTGCTCCAGCGCTCGCCGCACATCAGCCTCGGTATAGCGGCTGTAGTCATAGCCAGCGCGAGCAGTGATAACCTCGTCTAAAAGCGTAGAGTCCAGCACCTCCATGCCTTCTTGATAAGCCATATGGTCGGTGAGCTGCTGCTTGCTGAAGCTGGCAGCTTCAGCATCATAAATGCTCTCGTTGAAAAAAGCGTCCGCTTTTTTCGCTTGCTTCCGTCTGGGCTGCGCAGTATAATAATATTTAACACACTTGAAAG
>USBV01000015.1 GCA_900553055.1 uncultured Phascolarctobacterium sp. | reverse complement strand
CCGCAAAGAGCGGCGGATAGTGAAAGGCTACGATAATGCTGGCAGGTTCCTGCTTAAGAGCTGCCTTCAGGGAAATTTCTAAACGAATAGCCTCCCGCTTATAAATCTTTTCATCCTCGACAGTAAAGTTTTCCGCCGATGGTAGCACCCAACCGCGGGTACCACAAATAGCAGTATCACCCACCATGATGCAGTCGTTTTGAATGAATTCGAAATCAGCTCCATATAACTGTTGCATTTTTGCAAGACTAGCCCACCAGTAATCGTGGTTACCGCGTAAAAGCAGCTTGCGACCGGGCAGCTGTGCTAGCCAAGCTAAATCCTCTGCCGCATTCTGCAGACCCATGGCCCAGCTAATGTCACCACAAATAATCACTGTGTCTTCAGCTTTGACTGTAGCTAACCAGTTTGCTTTTATTTTTTCCTTATGTCCCAACCAATGCTCCCCAAAAATTTCCATGGGCTTAGTGGGCGGCTCCCCCGATAAATGCAGGTCGCCAATTGCATAGATATTCATAAAAACCTCGTTGTGAAACTAAATAATGCACTAAACTGCAGCACACAGCCAAATTATTTTCCCAGCAGCAAAGCCTTCAAGTCGGCCATGGTAGCAACATAATGCTCGCAGCCAGCTTCCTCAAGCTCGCCCGGAGAAGCAAAGCCAAAGCCGACACCGATACAGGCGATGCCGTTAGCATGGGCAGCCATAACATCCTCGCGGCGGTCGCCCACGAGGGCTACAGTAGCCTTTTTCTCCGGAGTATCAAGTCCCCATTTGCGCAGGGACTCGGCAACCACGAGCGCCTTATTATCAGTTTTGCCATCCAAGCTACAGCCTGTGACATCAACCAAGAAATCATTAAAACCAAAATGCTCCGCAATGCGCACAGCAAAAACCTCTGGCTTAGCAGTGCACATGCCCAAGCGGAAGCCGTTTTGCTTTAACAGCCCCAAAAGCTCCATCATACCGGGATAAACCTTGTTTTCCCAAATTCCGATATCGGTGTAGCGCTGGCGATAAAGCTCAATGCCCTCCTCAGCCTGCTCCGCCGTCATACCATAATATTTCATGTAGCTGGCGCGTAGGGGCGGTCCGATAAAAACCTCCAACTTCTTCAAATCAGGCTCCTCGATGCCCATAAGATGCAGTGCGTTTTGCACGCATTTGGTAATGCCCTCGGCAGAATTGGTCAACGTGCCATCTAAATCAAAGAGTAAATTTTGATACATTTATTCGTCCTCGCTTCTGATAAAGTGAAATTTTTTGCAAAATATAGTTAAATTATATCATATTTTAGCTTAGAGGTGGTACAATATCCTTAGTAGATTTTTAGAATTAGAAGCGCAGATTTTTGCGCGCGAGGGGGAATAATCATGACAGCAAAGCTTTTTGAAAACAACTCCATGCTTAAGGAATGCGAGGCCATTGTCACCGCCTGCACCCAAAAGGATGGCAAATATTTGATTGAATTGGACAAAACAGTTTTCTTTCCTGAAGGCGGCGGACAACTGAGCGATAAGGGCAAGATCAATGATATTATAGTGGAGCATGTATCCGAAAAGGAAGGTCATATTTATCACGAATGCAGAGAACCCTTGCCCGTGGGCATTCCCGTGAAGGCGGTGCTGGACTGGAGCGTGCGCCTGGATAGAATGCAACAGCATCTTGGCGAGCACATTTTGTCCTTCGCCTGCTGGAAGCTATTTGAAGCCCATAATGTGGGCTTTCATATGAATGAGGACAGTGTTTTTATCGATTTGGATAAGGAGCTGACGGAAGAGGATTTGCTTAAGACAGAGCTCTTCACTAACGAAATTATTTGGGATAATCGTCCTGTAAGTGTTGATTATATGGCTAGCAGCGAGGCGGTGAAGCTGAAGGATAAAATGCGCAAGTTTAACGAAAAGCTGACCGGCATTTTACGAATCGTTAGCGTAGAAGGAGCCGACATCTGCACCTGCTGCGGCACCCATCCTCCCTTTACAGGCATGATTGGCAGCGTCAAGGTCATTCGCCACGAAAAGCACAAGGGTGGCTGTCGCGTGGAATTCTTGTGCGGACGGCGTGCTTTGTTAGACATGGATAAAAAGAACAGCACCCTGCTCAAGGTAGCGCAATCTTTGTCCACCAAGCCGGAGCTGGTGCCGGAGCACATCGAAAAGCTGAAGGCAGATATGCAGACGCAGCTAGAGGCAGTAAAGAGCAAGTTGCTGGCTATGAAGGAAAAGCAGCTGGAGGAAATTATGGCCGTTGCGCCCCCCGACGCCAACGGCGTCAAGGTGGTCGCTTGGCCCTTGGATGGCTTTGATGCCAAGGATATCAAGGCCTTCATTCCCAAGCTCACTGCACACGAAAACACCTTGGGTCTTTTGGTAGCAGCTAAGCCTGAGCGCATTAGCTACGCTGCGGTAGCAGGGGCTAATACCAGCATCGATTGTCGTGCAGTGATTAAGGAGCTGAATGCTGCCTTCGCTGGTCGCGGCGGCGGCAAGAGCGACTGTGCCCAAGGTGGCAGTGACTCCTGCGCCGACTGGGAAGCTAAGCTGGCCGCGGTAGTGGAGAAGCTGGTACAATGATTCTCGTCAGTGCGTGTTTATTAAATCATCCTGTACGTTATAAGGGTGATGGCAATCCCTGCCCCTTGCTTTTGGAGCTGTTGGCTAAGGGTAAGGGAGAAGAGATTTTTCCATTCTGTCCTGAAGTAAGCGGCGGTTTGCCCACTCCCCGCCCTCCTGCTGAGATTAAAGGAGGGACTGGAGCTGATGTGCTGCAGCTCAAGGCTAAAGTCATTAATAAAGAGGGACAGGATGTTACTACTGCCTTTATTGATGGCGCGCAAAAATGTGCGCAGCTGTGCATGGAAAAGGGTATTACCGTAGCCATCTTAAAGCAACGCAGCCCCTCCTGCGGCAGCAAAGCCATCTATGATGGCACATTCTCAGGCACGACTATCTCTGGTCAAGGAGTCACAGCAGCTCTGCTGACAAGTATCGGCATCAAGGTTTATGGCGAGGATGATTTGACGCCGGAGCTGCTGGAAAAGCTGCTTTGAGTTGCTCGTTGCATGCGTACAAAGATACTGAATTTAACTCCTGTAACGAAACGTTACAGGAACAAACGTTTGTAGATTGTCAGTTCCGCGCTTGCAGCTAAGCGACTTCTCCATCCGCAGACAGTGTACCCACTTAGCTATTCAGTTCACAGCGCCACAAAATAACCCGCTGCAGCCGCAGCACAACAAACTGCACTGAATCGCATCTGGAACAAAAACTCGCTTTATGAACGACTAAAAAAGCTAGCGTAACTGACTTCTTGCAGTCAGCAACGCTAGCTTTAATAATTTAAATCATCTTTTCTTTCAGCATCTTAGTAACCATGCCCGGGTTAGCCTTGCCACGAGATTTCTTCATGATCTGGCCAACCAAGAAGCCGATAGCCTTATCCTTGCCGTTCTTGTAGTCGATTACGGATTGGGGATTTTCAGCGATGGTTTCTTCAACCAGCTTCAGGATAGCACCCTCGTCGCTTACCTGTTCCAGGCCCAGCTTCTTAACCAGAGCCTTGGGAGATTCATCGGACTTGAGCATTTCGGCAAAGACCTTTTTAGCCAGCTTGCTGGAGAGTACGCCGTCCTTAGTCAGGTTAACCAGCTCTGCCAAATGGGCAGGAGCAACCTTGAACTCGCTAATGGTGATGCCTTCGTTGTTCATATAAGCGGAAACATCGCCGAGCAGCCAGTTGGAAACGCCCTTGCTATCCTTAGCAGTCTTTACTGCTTCATCAAAGTATTCAGCCATAGCCTTGGTGGAAACGATTTGGGAAGCGTCGTATTCGGGCAGGCCGTGCTCGCTCATCAGGCGTGCTTGGCGTTGTGCCGGCAGCTCCGGCAGAGTCTCGCGAATACGCTCAATCCAAGCGTCGTCCAATTGTACGGGAACCAGGTCGGGCTCGGGGAAATAACGATAGTCATGAGCTTCTTCCTTGGAGCGCATGGACAGGGTTACACCGTTAGCCTCATCCCAGGTACGGGTTTCTTGCACAACGTGGCCACCATCCTCCAGAATCTCTTTTTGACGCTCAACCTCGTAGTTAATAGCGCGTTCCAAAGCACGGAAGGAGTTCAGATTCTTGATTTCGGCACGGGTACCGAATTCCTTAGCGCCCTCGGGCATAATGGAAATGTTGGCGTCGCAGCGCAGGCTGCCTTCCTGCATCTTGCAGTCGCAAACATCGGTATATTCCAAAATAGCCTTCAGGTTTTCCATGTAAGCGCGGGCTTCAGCAGCACTGCGCATATCGGGCTCGGAAACGATTTCAATCAGGGGTACGCCTGCGCGGTTGTAGTCAACAGCGGAGGAATCGGAGGTGGAAATGGTAGCACCGCTGTGGTTCAGCTTGCCAGCGTCCTCCTCCATGTGGATACGGGTGATGCCAATGCGCTTGTGCTCGCCCTCTACCACGATGTCGATGTGACCACCCAAGCAGATGGGTTTATCAAATTGGGAAATCTGATAGTTTTTGGACAGGTCAGGATAGAAATAGTTTTTACGGTCGAATTTATTGTATTTTTGAATATCGCAGTTCAAAGCGAGGCCTGCTTTAATAGCGAAGTCAACCACCTGCTTGTTCAGCACGGGCAGAGCGCCGGGCATACCCAAGCATACGGGGCATACATGGGTATTAGGAGTGCTGCCAAATTCAGTGGAGCAGCTGCAGAAGGCTTTGGTTTTAGTTTTCAGCTCGGCATGGACCTCCAGGCCGATAACGGTAATATATCTAGTCATTATTTGTTACCTCCCAGCGGTGCGAATACTTTATGATATTCGGTTGCTTGTTCAAAGGTATAAGCAGCACGGAGAATGGTCTCTTCGTCCAGTACCTTGCCGATTAATTGCATGCCAATGGGCATACCGTCCTTAGCGAAGCCGCAGGGGATGGAGATACCGGGCAGGCCAGCCATGTTTACAGGAATGGTGGTTACGTCCAGCATGTAAATGGTCAGCGGGTCCATTTTGCCATCAATCTTGTAAGCAGGAACAGGAGAGGTCGGAGTTAGGAGCACATCGCATTTTTCAAAGGCAGCCTCAAAGTCGCGACGGATCAGGGTACGCACCTGCATTGCCTTGTTATAATATGCATCATAGTAGCCGCTGGAGAGTACATAGGTGCCCAGCATAATGCGGCGACGTACCTCCAGGCCAAAGCCCTCGGTACGGCTCATGGTAGTCATCTCCGGAGCGGAGGTCGCATTCAGGTTGCGATAGCCATAACGCACGCCATCATAACGAGCCAGGTTAGCGGATGCTTCAGCCGGAGCGATGATGTAGTAGGTGATTACAGCGTACTCGGTATGGGGCAGGGAAACCTCGACGATTTCAGCACCCAGCTCCTCGTATTTCTTTACAGCCTTCATGATTTCGGCCTTAACATCGGGGTCAATGCCTTCGCCAAAGTATTCCTTGGGTAGGCCAATGCGCAGGCCCTTCACATCGGCGCGCAGTGCCTTAGTGAAGTCGGGAACCTCTACGTCAAGGGAGGTAGAGTCCATTTCATCCTTGCCGCAAATGGTGTTCAGCACCAGCGCAGCGTCGGTTACGTCGCGGGTGATAGGTCCGATTTGGTCCAAAGAGGAAGCAAATGCTACGCAACCATAACGGGATACACGGCCATAGGTGGGTTTAATACCAACGCAGCCATTGAAGGAAGCCGGTTGACGAATGGAGCCGCCAGTATCGGAGCCCAAGGTCCAGATTGCTTCGCCAGCAGCAATAGCAGCAGCACTGCCGCCGGAGGAGCCGCCGGGAACGCGTTCCAAATTCCAGGGGTTATGAGTGGGACCATAGTAGGAGGTTTCGGTGGTGGAGCCCATAGCGAATTCGTCCATATTGGTCTTGCCGAGGAAAATGGTTTCGTCAGCACGCAGGTTTTTAATTACATGAGCATCATAAATGGGCACTACATTGCTCAGCATTTTGGAGGAGCAGGTAGTGAGTAAGCCCTTGGTGCAGATATTATCTTTAATAGCGCCAGGAACGCCAGCCAGAGGAGCGATGCTGTCGCCAGCTGCGATTTTAGCATCAACCTTAGCAGCCTGTGCCAAAGCATTTTCTTTATCCAAGGTTACATAGGCGTTAACCTTGTCTTCAACTGCGTCGATGCGCTCATAGAGAGCCTTGGTCAGTTCGACGGAGCTGACTTCTTTATTAACGAGCTTGTCATGCAGCTCGTGTGCCGTAAGTTTATACAGTTCCACAGTAGTGCCTCCTTCTTAATCGATTACGCGCGGTACCTTGAAGCCATCGTTGTGGACAGCCGGAGCATTCTTCAGAGCTTCCTCATGGGATACGCCCTCTTTGACAACGTCCTCACGCAATACGTTGCTAACAGGCAGCACGTAAGGAGTGGGCTCGATACCGGTGGTATCAATTTTTTCAAGAATATCGGCATAGTTCAGGATCTGGTTGAATTGCTCAGTAAACACTTCCATCTCAGATGCAGGAACGGTTAAACGGGAAAGCTGTGCAATATGCTTTACGTCTTCAGCAGATACTTTCATTTTTTCACCATCCTATGATTGTTTAATTAAGCTTTGCGCAGCGATATGCGGCGTTTAGCTTGAATTTAAGAAATAACCTGCTTTATTATATCACAAGAGTAGTATTTTTGTGAACAATATTATCCCTATAAATTGTGGTTTGAGACTATATTTGGGAAATAGGCAATTAGCAATCATCGCTCATTGTGACTTTCCTAACGCTCATTTCGTGGGGAACAATAAGGACTCTACGGGGTACTATTTGAACTAATAAGAATTCACTGCAATCAACCCTTGAGTCCATTGTTCCAGTCACTCATTCGCTAAAAGTCACAATGTTCGCTTGCTGATTTGCTAATTGCCTATTTGCTGGTCAAAACATTTTCCAAAAGCACTTTTTGGTATGACAAAAAAGTACTATAATAAAAGCATAGGATAACCTTCTGCACCTGCACAAGCTAAGCAGGTGCAGTAATAATTCCTCACGCAAAGGAGAACAACCACATGAAGATTTCCACAAAAAGCCGTTATGCATTACGCATTATGATATTCTTAGCTGAAAACTACCCTCTCGGCCCCATACCCATCAAGGATATAGCCGACAAGGAAATTCTTCCTTTGAAGTATACTGAGCAAATCATGAGCAAGCTCGTAAAAGCCGGGCTTGTGAATGCTACTCGTGGCAACCGCGGCGGCTATAGGCTTGCTAATCTGCCCCAAAATTATACCGTGAATCAAATCGTTAAGGTCATGGAAATCTTCAAAACAGTAACCCCCTGCTCCGACAGCAAGAGCGCACAATGCCCTAATATGGATAAATGCGTAGCTGCTGATGTGTGGCAGCTCCTCCAATCCACTATTGACGAATTACTAGACAATATTACTCTGCTCGATATTTTAAAAATGCAGCAGGACAAGCTCAACCAGCCCAGCCTCTATCTAACCTTTTTAGAGCGCAAGGCCAATATCACTAATTCCTAACACAGATAAAAAGCAAAGAGAGATGCATCTATAACGGATGTATCTCTCTTTGCTTTTTATAGGAAGATTTAAATGAAAGCAGTTAAGGTTTGACATCTACGGGAATATAAATAATACATCTAACGTCATTACCCTCTACATCCTGAGCTGGAGAGAAGCGCCATTTTATGCACTCCTCCAAGGCTGCACCATCCAAAAAGGGGTTACCGGAGGAAGCTGCTGTGGATACATATTCAGGCACTCCGTCTGCTCCCACCAAAATGCACACGATAACACGCCCAGTCTGCCCACCAGCCTTCGCTGGATAGGGAACAGGCGCATGCCTTAAAAGCTTTGGCTTCACCAAGGGCTCCCGCACAATAGGAGCAATCTTGGGCTTTTTCAAGCTTGAAGGGTCTATCTCCTCTATCTTGATTTTTTTTAGCTTAATTGGAGCATCCTCCAATAAGTACAGCTCCAAGGGAGCAAGCGTAAAAAAGCCCTTTTTATTGTGAATTCTGCTTTTAACAGCCTCTTGGTCAAAATCTGCAGGGCTGATATCCAGCATTGTTTCATAAACCTCATCACTAACAGCCCGATGATGCCCCTGTATCTGCCCCGCCATTAATAAGCATAGATGGCAGGCCAAGGAACAGGCAAGAGCAATTGCGATTCGCATTCTTTCACTATACATAAGCTAGGACCTCTTTTCAGCTGCCAAAGCGATTCGTTTCACACCTGCCCGTTTTAGGATATTTATGAGCTCAGAGGTACTATAAAACTGGCTGTTTTTATCAATTCTCAAAATAACAAGCATTTCAGGATTGGCAGCTGTGGCCTTTTGCAGCAATGGCAAAAGCTTATCAGCTTTGATTTCCATATTATCCACATAAAGCTTATTATCCTTGTCCACTGCCACATGCAGTCCGTCCAGCTTTGTTTGCTGAAGATTCTGCATGCTAGCCAGCTTTATAGGCAGGCTACCGGAATTACTCATATTAATGGTCGCAAGCATAAAAAATACCAGCAAAAAAAACATGATATCAATCATGGGAATAACCATGATTTGGGGCAAGCCTTCATCTTTTTTGGTAAAGCGCATTAGTTATCACTCCTTTTTGCTTCGCCTATTACTTAGCATCTAAGAGGCTAACACAGCAAAGAGCTAGCTTTTTATCCAATTTCCCTATTTGGTACTTCAATACACCATACAGAACCAAAGCAAACATGGCCACAATAAGGCCAAAGGCAGTCGCAATCAAGGCCTCGCCCACGCCACTGGTAATAGCAAACTGATTGGCGCCGTTCTGTAAATCAAATACCTTAAAGGAGGAAATAATACCTAAAATGGTACCTAACAGCCCCAGTAAGGGCGCTAAAGTAATGATGATGCTTAAAAATGCCAGATTATCATTATAGCCCATGGATTTGAAATTAACTTGGGTTTCCAGATTCTGCACTTTATCCTGCTGATCTTGCTTCAAGGAAAGATAGCTTTGGGCCAGCAGTACCGCATCGGTGGGTTTTTCCTTTGCCATTTCTGCAACCCCATTACTGTCTCTGTCAGCGATATAGTCCAACAATTTTTTCAGGCGCTCCATATCCGTATCAATGCCCCTGAAATAAAGCATTCTCTCAAAAAATATCGCTAAGGCAACGAAGGACAGCAAAGCCAAAGGATACATAACTAAACCACCTTGTTTAAATAAATGCATTAAATCCACGCTAATCTCTCCTTACTTTTTATGTTCTCCCATGATTTCCAAAAGACTTGTCAGTCGCAAAGGCTTAAACAGTACCTCGTCCACGCCGGCCTCAACCAAAGCCTTCTTTTCATCCAAATCCACATTAGCACAAAGGGCAAACAAACTGCCCCGACCTCGATGTGGATGCAGCTTCAGCTTCTTCAATGCCTCTCCTCGCATTTGCGACAAGATATTATCCATATCCACAATCAGAAAGCTGTAATAACCAATATCATGTTTTTTCATAAGCTCAGCAGCCGCTTCAACTGATTCAGTACAATCTATCTTAGCGCCCTTGCTCTCCAAAAGCTTGCGCAAAACCAAAAGCTCCAAAGGGTTCTTTTGTACCAGCAACAGGTGCATATGATTCACCTTGGGCTGCTCCTCCACTCTAACCTCTTCCTTAACTTGCGTGGTATTGGCAAAGGCCATATGCAAGTCAATGGTAACTGTGGTCCCTGCGCCTTCCTTGCTATCAATGGAAATGATTCCACCTAATCTATCCACAATAAATTTAGCAATGGACAGTCCCAAGCCGGAGCTATCCTTGTGGTCACTTTGGTTAATGAAGGAATAGAAGGGAGTAAAAACTGTTGCCAATCTTTGTTCCTCAATGCCACAACCCCAATCCTTCACCACGAAGCGATATATTGCTTCCTTTTGATCTTTAAATGGCAATTCATAAACGATGAACTGTACTTTGGAGCCATTATCCGAGTATTTATAAGCATTATCCAATACATTGTATAAAAGCTTGTAGGCTGCTTTAAAATCTCCCAAGCAGCTATCATGGAATACCTGCTCTAGGCACTCCAAGTTAATCTTTTTAGCAGCATACTTTTTCCTGACATCCTTGCTAACTGTAGCAACAAAATCGCTGATAGTGAATTGAACCTCAGAAAACTTTACTCTCTCATTTTCCAGATTACTGATATCCATAATATCGTTGATAATATCGCTAATTTTGGAAAGCTGGCATTTAATGGAATATAATTCCTCCCTTGTCCTATCATCAGCAGTAGTATTGCCCATTTTCTTTAAGGTGCCCAGGATATTTTTTAAGGGCATCCGCACACTGGTGCCAAAGGCTGCCAAATACTCGCTTTTCACTCGATTGAGATTCTTTAGTCCATCAATTTGCTCAAACAGCAGTTCATGCTTCTGTTGAGCTTGGTTCACAATATGGGTAATATCCCGATCCGTCCAAAGAACCATTCCATATACCTTATCAAGGTTTACATAGCGCAATCTGCTCACTTTTTTCTCACCATTAGCACTTATTAAAGTGATATCAAATTCATATGAATCCTGATGCTGCAGCTGTTGACGCACATTATTCAAGGACATTTTTTGTAGAATCTCTTCCCTGTCCTTTTTGGGAACAAAATCATTTACATATTTTTCTACGGCACTTTGATAGTCAAATTCCTGCTTTGGCAGCCTATCAATGCCAAAGCCATTGCTTGTATATAATTTTGCAGTTTGTGAAAACAGGTTAATATAAGCGATCATATTATAGTCATAATTGACCGCTCTACTGATAACCTCCTGCATCATCTTATTTTCGTTAATATCATAGGTATATAAAAAGGCTATTAAGTCCTTGCTCTGTGGGTCCTCCATCAATTGAATAGTAGACCGTGCCCACATAATATTTTTCATATTGCGGGAATAGCGTCTATAATCAATGGATAAAACATTCTTTCCTTCCGCAAAGGCCTGCCGCAAATTTTCAACTCGCAGCATATCAGAAAACTCCTTGCGTTTTTCATAATCAATTACGGTTGGCAAGACGCGTTCAATAAATTCTGTTTCCGGCTGACCTGGATAAATGGTCGGCACTGGAAAGCCATGTGGATCATGCTCGATTACCGTTCCCTTGGTAACATTGATTACTAAATAGGCCATAAAATCCATATCTACCCGATAACGGCGGCGCAGCTCCTTCTGATACCGCTCCTCGGCTAGCTCACGAGCATGCTTCTCCTCCGTTATATCCGTCATATATACCACATAGGCAGGCCTAGTCAACCATTCCATCAAATGAATGCGTATATTCATAGTCTTGGTTACTTTGGGAATATAGACCTCGGATTTATTCTCATTAGTATGGGCTATAAAAAGCTTGCATTTTTCACAAGGATATTTCTTGTTGAAAAAGTATTCATAGCATTTGCGACCAGCATAGCTATCATTCTTCACCTTCAAGAGGGTTTTAGAGGCATTATTCGCATACAAAAGATTGTGATTAATTGCATCAACTACAAATATGGCAGTAGCGGTAGCATCTAAAAGATTCCGTTGCAAACTAAATCTACATTCAGAATTTCTCAGCAACTCCTTATTATTCAGGATGTGCCTAATTCTAGCGGATACTACCTCGGGAGAAATAGGCTGACAAATATAGTCATCCGCTCCAATGCCTAAGGCTGTGATTTCTTCGTTAGTATTGCCTATCTCGGTTACGATAATGACAATCAGTTCCTTATATAAGCTATTGCTGCGAATTTTTTGCAGCAATTCCAATCCGCTCATACCCGGCAATAATAATTCTAACAGCACCACCTTGATTTCCGGGTCACCTGCCAAAGCATCCAAAGCTTGATATGCATCGTTAGCCTTAATAACCTCATATTCTTTTGTCAGAACAGCAACAAGCTCAGCCTTGCTCCGTTCCTTGTGGTCCACAATTAGAATTTTATTTTTCATTACCATACCTCATTCTATAAGAACAGCTTCCCTTTTCAGCAACCCCATTTGGCCACAATAATGCCAATTTCATACAAAATAATCATGGGCAATGCCATCAGGCACTGGGACAAAACATCTGGGGGAGTGAGGAAAGCAGCCAAAACGAAAATAACCAAAACCATGTATTTGCGCAGGCTCACTAATTGCTGTACAGTAACAACGCCCAGCTTACATAGAACATAAACAACAACCGGAAGTTCAAATACTATACCAAAGGAAAGCACAAAGCCGAATAAAAAGCCCACATATTGGCTTATGGACAGCATGGGCGTTGCCAAATTTTCGCCCATAAATACGAAAAACGTGATGGCGGATAGGAAAACTACCCCATAGCCAAAGCACACGCCCAAAATAAAAAGCAGCATGGAGCCAAAGGAAAATATAATAACAGCTTTTTTCTCATTCTCGTAAAGAGCGGGCTTAATAAAGTCCCAAATATGCCAAAAAATTATGGGTGCCGATACGATTACGGCAGCAATAAAGGATACCTTCAGCTGAGCCACTAAGGCCTCGGATAAGCCCAAATAAATAAACTGGATTCCCCTACTCTTGATGGGTTCAGTCAAAAGCTGCATCAAATCGTTGGCAAAAAAGGTTGCAATCACAAAGAAGCTGCCACATAAAAAGCCCAAGCACCAAATCAATCTATTGCGCAGCTCCCGCACATGCTCCTTTAAAGGCGGCTCATAAGCCTGTACACTATCAAAGGGGTCTGCGACTAAATTATTTTGTTGCTTCTCTGTCATTTTGCTCACCCTCTTTTGCCGCAGCAGATTCGGGGCTCTTCACTTCTTCTTTGAATTCTCTAATGCTGGTTCCCAAGGCCTTGCCCAAGCCGGATAGCTTATTGGAGCCAAACACCAACACAGCAACTGCCAATATCAATAAAATTTCTGTTACGCCTAAACGCATACTAAAACCACCTTTCTAAACAAGCTTTAACTATTTGTCATTGCCCATGGCATGCTTAATCACGTCCTGCTGCACCTTTTGGAAATCATCGCTCATCTTTTTGATACCTTCCGTATCCTTTTTGAGCTCTTCCAGCTCGAGTTCCTCTTCAAAGGATTTAGTTACATCCTTCATCATATTGCGCAGTTTTTTGACGATTTTAGCCAAACCTCTTGCTACCTTGGGTAAATCCTCCGGACCTACAACCACAAAGCCTACCACTAGCACTAGCAGGATTTCTCCTATACCAATACTCATAGGAGCCTCCTTTCAGTATTTTTATAAATGCGGAAAATCTGTCACATAATTCCGTATAAAATTATACTCTTATGTGACAGATTCCACAAAAAAATCTTTAATTATTTAATTTCTTCGCTGTCGTCATCCAGCATTACGTCTTTATTGCCAACGCGTTTTTTACCGGGCCACAGATCCATGAACCAGTTATGGAACAGCATTACGCAAATGAAGAGGATGCCAGGAGCCATGGGGAACTGCTGCGGATGGGAATAAGCAGCCTGAGTACCCAGCATAGCAGGGCTGAATTTGTAGTACAGCCAGTGGAAAATAATGGTGCTAATTACAATGATGAGCATTCTCAGAGCAATGTTGATAGCAACGCCATATTTTTTCGGACCATTGTCAAAATAGAAATTCAGAACCATAGCCGGAATCAGCATCATGATTGCTAATTCGCCACTATGCAGATAGCGCCAGTCCGGTGCAAGAATTCTCTTTGCGCCTTCAACTGCCGGTCCCCAAGCAACATCTTGGATGAAGTTGAAGGTTACAAAAAGTAATACTGCAAACAGGAAAACGCCAATGAAGCCTGCGAAGCCACGCCAAATCTTGTTTTTAATCATTACAAAGGGATAACGATCGAAGGTAATTTCCAGCATCCAGATGGCTACAGTACCGCACATTACCCAACCAACGTTGAAGTTACCATGCAGGGTGCGAGCGAATTCAAACCACCAGGGGTAAGCTGCCGCATATTCTTGCCAAGGCCAGAACAATACATGATAGTGGGGATGCATCAGGCAGAAAAACGCCAGCACGGAGAACAAGGCAGTTACGCAGAAAACTGTAATGCCTCTTGCGGGCTGCTTCATGCTCTGCCAGGGATGGTTTTCAAAGCAAACCGGCACAATTGGGCTCAACCAAGAAGCAATCGCTGCGAACATCAAAATTGCCAAGGAGGAGTACTCACGAGCAAAGAATTCAGTCATGCCCTTGCTTACGAGCTTATCAACACTCAGGTAAGGAATGGAATACAAGCCTAAGAAATTGTAGAAGAAGCCCCAAATTACAGCACCAACAATAACAAAGTTTACAGCAACCAAAACCGCACCCGTAATCAACGGATGTGTGTTTTCACGCCATTTGAGGCTAAATGGCCAGAAATTAAAAATATAGGCCTGCCAAATGGCAACAATCAAAATCCAACGAATATACATATAACCATATTGCGGTGTATACCATCTCATGATGCCACGAGGATCCATGAATATCCACCACAATGCATAGAAGATTACAAAGGAAAACAGCACGCCTACGATGCCACGAATGGGCTGAGGCATTTTATTTTCCATAATACGGCTTTCCAGCCACATATGATCCTTAAGGTTGATCATTGTCCCTTCGCCTCCTAATATTAGCCAAACATAATCTGGTCACCATTGCCCAGATACAGTTTTTTCTTGCTCTTGAATCTTGCAGTACCTTGTACTACCGGCATGCCAGCCAATACCATCTTTTCTGCGGTCAAATAGCCAGTGCAGTGGTTGCAGCCCAGGATCTCGATGCCATAGCCAGGCAGTGCTTTAATCAAATCATCATATTGCGGATCCCAATCCTCGAAGGGAGAGATGTGCAAACCGCCTTGAATACCATAAATCTTGTCGCCGCCTTTAACGCTATGCTTGATTTCCTCCAACAAGGAAATGATGCCCATGTGGCAGCAGCCAGTAACAGCTACCAAGCCCTTGCCGGCAACATTAAATACCAAGCCCTGCTCACCGGTTACGCGAGTGATGATAGCGGAGTCAAAGGTGATGGAGGCACAGCCAGGGAACAGAGGATGAACCTTGCCGGATTCACGCACTTCCAAGGGCCCAGTATGGGGATAATCGTTCTTTACGCCAGCAATCGGATAGTTAGCACCCTTCAGCAAATCAAAGCCTTCCTTATAGAAGCCCTTGGGAACAATAATGGGAATATCCGGGCAATGCTTCAAAACGGACTCAACGCCCCAATAATGGTCAAAATGCTCATGAGTTACGAACAGCAAATCCACCTCATGGTTTTCCAGCATCTTATCCACGCCTTCGCGCTTCAAGCATTCATCCATCCAGGCAGTGTTCCAACCGCAGTCAAACAATATTTTTTTCTTAGAGCCGTCCATCAGCTCCACATCAATTAACGTGCAATAGCCACCGGAATTGTCACCATTGAATCCTTCCTTAACACCCTTATGAGTCCAAGGAATGATGTATTGGTTAACCAAAAGGCCGCCAGCATCCTTCATATCCTTTACCAAGCGAGCATTATTAAACCAGCTGGTCTCGGAAACTACAGTACATTTTACGCTTTTGCATTCACCGATATCAAAGTCACCAATAGGTCTTTTAGGAACAAAAACATCCTTCAAAACAGTGGAGGAAGCACCGGCCATAGCTAAATAACCAGTAGTTCCGCCGATAGCTAAACCCTTTAAAAAATCTCTTCTGGATACGCCCATTTCAATACTCCTTTCGATAATTAAGCAGCGGTTCTAGAGAACATCAACGCTGACACAAGCTGAATCGTTGCATAGAATAAACCTGCACCTACTACTAGACCTACTATAAATCCAGGCCAACTAAATTTTCCGCCAGTTTCGGGGGTTTGTTCATTCATTATTTCTTGCCTCCTTTCAACATTTATAGGTTTGCATAACCAATTTCACATCAGCAGCCTTAGTTTCCTGTAATTGGTTATCCCTTAAACAATGCTTGACCACACCAGCAACCTCTTCTCGTTTTTCTGGAATGCAGACAATGGAGAAAGCATTTAAAAACTTGGTAATAAAGAACTCCGCAAAAATCTTGGTCAATTCTAGGCCAGGAACATTTCTATCCAAGCCATTAGGAGCTACCAGCTCCACCAGCTCACCCTGAGCATCCGGCAGCTTAATGCCATCAGCCACATATTCAGGATAGAAATTTTGAGAACTAATTTTTATACTTTCCAGTCTTTCTTTTATATCACATTGCAATTTGCCAATTACAAAGGCATCCGCTGGCAATTGCTTTCTTAAAACAAGCTTGGGAATTCCTTTAGCCCGCACAGCCCCATGTCCGTGGCAATGATGTTGCTCGTGCTCATCATCGTGTACATCCCCACCGCAGCAGGGGCACACATCGGGATTATCAGGAATTTCCACCGGCCCATCATCAAAGAGCTCGCTGACTCTTAAAAGCTGTTCCCTGCAAGCGAAGCTTTCAAAAACGTCCTCATCTATGCTCGGATAATAGCGAATATCAAGGGAACTAATTTCATGCTCACCCTGTAGAGAAGCTTCGCACAGCTTAAGCTCGTAAACGCCCTGCATAGCAGTCAGCCAAAAGTACCAAGTACCCTCCTCACCATCCACACGACTCAAATAATCCAAGCCGGAGGCATGTCTTTCACCATGCAGCAGCACAGCGCCAGTGCTAAGCAAGCCACTAATCTTACTCAAAGCCTTTCACTCCCTTTATTGCATAAATTTCACGTGCCAAGGTCATTTTATCTTTATTGCCAACCTCAATCTCCAGCTGTTCTGCTGCCTGAACCAGCATATCATAGGACACCTCGGATAATAGAGGATAACAGGATTCAAATGAATCAAAGTAATCATGGGGATTCTTCTTGATGCCAGAGGCTTCAGCAAAGGCCTCACCCATTTTGAAAAAATAAGCCGGAAGTCCTTTGGTAAAAAAAGCTCTTCTCTCCATATTAATCAACCTTTCTATCCACCAACTCTTCGTTAGCTTCATTTTATCAAAGTGAATAGAGAATTCAATTGCTTCTTCCATGGCAATAATACCTTAATAGTATAATTATTTTTTTAATTATAGACTATAAGTCCTCAAAACACCCCTAAAAACGCCATATTTTATCATACCTTTATAGTATGATTATTTTTTGTAAATCTTATTTCCATAAATTGGCAAAGCAAAACACCCCTACATCAATCCAAGCTCTTTTTATACACACAAGAATTTTAAGCATAAAAAAGCTCCCCCTGCTTCAACAGCAGAAGGAGCTTTAACCGACATAATCCAATAGTCATTTTTCTTTTACCACTTCAAAATATAAATCATTACCCAAGCCACCGCAGGTTTCCAACCTTTCGTAACGCAGATATCTGCCAAGCACAGTTATCTGTTGCCCAACACGCAAAGCTTGCACATCCTTTTCCGTTCCCATTAGATTTATAACACTCCACCAAAGTGTGTGGTGTGGTCGGCCCTCCAACATTGGTGTGGTGAAA
>USBV01000014.1 GCA_900553055.1 uncultured Phascolarctobacterium sp. | reverse complement strand
TGATAAGGGCTTATAGCCCTTAGTCAAACCACCCGTTAGACGGGTGGTGTTGATTGTATCTTATTGAGCGAGCTCCTGCATAAGCTTGACTACACTTGTTTCTAAGGTATCGAGCTCCGCACTTTGTGCGCCTAAACGCTTGGCCAGCACGCCAATGGGATAAGTGTCCAGATGCACGCCATCGTAGAGGCATTGGGTAGCGCAAACCACGGTTACGCCTGCCTGCAGCACCTTTTCCAGCTCGGGCAACCAATTATTGCTAGCGTTGGGCACACCACCGGCGCCAAAGCTTTCAATAACCAAGCCCTTATAGTCCTTGGCAAGATAGAATTCCAAAATATCCGGAGTAGTGCCGGGAATGAGCTTTACAACGGCTACCTTGGGCTCCAGGGCTGTATTAACGGCGAATTTGCCTTCTCCATGGCCACCGCCCTGAAGGGCACCCTTTTGCCAAAAAAGATGGTTGTGGCTAATGGTTGCTAGGGGCTCGCGATTGATGCTGGCAAAGCCGTTAAAGTTTTGCGTATACAGCTTTTTAGCATGAGCACCATGAATTACGAGGTCACCAAAAACTAGAGCTACACCCTTCAAGGGGCTAGTAGCAGCTAAAAAAGCGTGGTAAACATTGGCAGGAGCATCGCTGCCTTCTGCTTGAATGGGCAGCTGGGCGCCGGTCAAAACCACGGGCTTTTGGCAGTTGTGCAGCATTTGGCTGAGCGCTGCAGCAGTATAAGCCATGGTATCAGTGCCGTGGGTAATTACGAAGCCATCATAATTAGCGTACTCGGCTGCTATGGCTTTAGCAATAAGCTGCCAATGGCTAGGCTCCAAATTACTGCTGTCTAAATTCAATATTTCCTTACAGGTAATGGTACAAATTCCTTCCAATTCAGGCACAAGCTGCAGCATTGCTGAGCCGTCAAGCGCAGGAATAAGGCCATCTGCCGAGGGTACGCTGGCGATGGTGCCGCCAGTACCCAGCATAAGAATGTTTTTCATAACAAATCCCTCCAAAATAAAAAATAAATAAAATATTGTGTATTATGCCTGTGCCAATTCCATAATTTTTGTATAGGCATCCAAGCCGCAGCCAATACCGTGGTCATGAAGGGCAAGCAATTTATCTGGTTTTATATCGAGCTTGTCAATTGTGAGCGGTATTTGCGGGCGAATAATAACGGCCTTGCCCTGCTTTTCCAGCTCTTCGGCCTCAGCTAGCTGGCGATTATATTCAGCAGGACGGTTCTGCATGATTTCCCATAGCTTGGGATATTCATGGTAGAAGGTTTTCATCATTATTTTGGGCACCTTATCCTTTTTTTGGTAGCCGGCATTACGGGTAAGCACAAAAATAAATTTTTGGTAGCCTGCTTCACGAGCCTTTTCGTAGGGTATGGGCGCGACTAAAGCTCCATCCATCAAATCACGCCCGTTCATATGTACCACTGGCGCGAAAAAGGGCATGGAGGAAGAGGCGCGCACAGGCGTAAAGGTGTGGCCGATGGCCTCCTTGCCAAACCAAATAGCTTCACCAGTTCGGATATCAGTGGTGCCTACCTGCAATGTGCCGGGATAATTGTAATATGTGTCAAAGTCAAAGGGGAGCAGTTTTTGTGGCAAATCCTCAAAAATAAAATCAAAGCCAAAAATGCTACCCTTTTTCACCCAATTTTGCAGGCTAAAATAGCGTTTATCGGTCACATAGTTTTCGATAATTTTACGTGTGCGTAAGGGTTGGTTGGACATATAGGATAGAATATTGCAGGCTCCGGCGGAGACTGCGGTGATGTAAGGGAAGGTTAGCTCCTTGAGCAAGAAGGCTTCAAAAACGCCGGCCGAGAACATGCCCCTCATGCCGCCACCCTCGAGTACGAGGGCAATGTTAGCTAGATGCATGGGTGTGCTCCTTGCTTATCTGTATTTGTTTTTGTGTTTTTTGCGTTCGTGTTCAACGCGGTAGTCGGCTTGTACTTGGTATACTTGGTAGATGTAGAGGGCGCACATGGGGATGACGATGAACATGCCGAGCCAGCGGTTGTCGAAGAAGTAGGAGCCAGCCATGCCGGCGAGGATGCTGACGATGACGACGAGCAGCATGTTTACCTTGTATTTCATAAGATATTTTTTCATAGTGATTAGTCCTCCTAGGTTTTTGTGTATGTGCATCGTAATTATTATTATTTCTTTGCTCAAAAGGAATTTTTACGCGAATTTCGTGGGGAACAATCACGAAGCTGCGGTGTCCAATTTGTTCGCAGAAAGCTTTATGTTTTCGAAACCTTGCTTCTATTGTTCCAGCCACTCATTCGCTAAAATTCCTATTCGCGTCGAAATAATAACAATTACTTATTTAATGACTACTGAATGCTGAATACTTATGCTTGAAATTAATCATAAAAATTTAATCTCTGGTACCACAATATTTTGTTTGGGAATTTTACTAGCGTCAAATATCGGTAGTAAATCTTTAACGCTCAACGGCTCCGGCTTTTCGGTTTGTCCTGCCAAATATGCTAAAAGGCCAATGATAGGGTTGGGGCTGTCGTAGAGCTTGCGCAGGGCGGCAATTTCTAAATCGCCGTCGCGCTTAGAGAGCCTGCGTCCTGTTACGTCAACTAGTAATGGTATGTGGCTAAAGGACGGCGGCGTGAAGCCTAATAAGCGATATAGATAGAGCTGCATGGGTGTGGAGCTTAATAAATCGCAGCCGCGTACAACTTGGGTGATGCCCATGAGGGCGTCATCAATGGTCACAGCTAATTGATAGGCAAAGACGCCATCGCTGCGGCGCACGATAAAGTCCCCGCTTTCTTCCGCTAGGTTATAGCTTTGCGAGCCATAGTGGCCGTCAAGAAAGCTGATGGGTTTATCCTCTACCTGCACTCTATAGGCCGGGGCACGCTTTTGCGCCCTCGCTTGGCGCTGCTCGGACGTAAGCTCGCGGCAGGTGCCAGCGTAAATAATGCGTCCATCGCTAAGGTGGGGGGCTTCGGCAGCATGCAGCTCACTGCGGCTGCAAAAGCAGGGGTAAACGATTTCGCTAGCCTTGAGCTGCTCAAAATAGCGGGCATAGATTGCGCTGCGCTGGCTTTGAAAATAGCTGTCGCTGTTTGCGCTAGCATAGGCACCCTCGTCCCAGGTTAAGCCCAGCCATTCTAAATCGCGAGCCAGCTGGTCCGCCTTCTGCCTTGTGCAGCGCTGCGGATCCAAGTCTTCAATGCGCAAAATAATTTTGCCACCGCTGCTTTTAGCATAAAGCCAAGCAAGCAGGCTGCAAAACACATTGCCCAAATGTAAAAAGCCGCTGGGCGTTGGCGCGAAACGCCCTACCACTGCGCCAGCTGCTGATTTTTGTTCTTCCAAAAGCATATTTAGGCACATCCTTTTATCTTTACCTTTATATTTTATCATATCGCTTGCAGCTTGTGTACAGTATTTCTGCGCAAAACTAGCAGAAAAGCTCATGTATTCATTGCTTTTTAGAGTTACTAGACCTATAATTAAGATGACCAAATTTTATGATGTCCTTGTGAGGAGGGATATTTAATGGAAGCGATTTTTGCTGCTATTAATGGTATTTTTAGTTTCATCGGGCCCTTGTCCGACTTTTTGTGGGACTTTCCTACAAACATGAAGTGGTATGCTTCAATCCCTATTTTGGGAAACTTTTCCTTGGCCATTATTCTTTTGATGGGCTCCGGCGTATATTTTAGCCTGCGCCTTGGTTTTGTGCAAATTACTGAGTTCAAGCGTGGCCTGTTAACCATGGCGCACAAAAAGCATACGGAAATTGGCATTTCTCCCTTGGCTGCCTTCTTCTTAAGCTCTGCCATGCGCGTGGGCCCCGGCAACATCATTGGTGTAACGGGTGCTATTTCCGTGGGCGGCCCGGGCGCGCTGTTCTGGATGTGGCTTTCCGCCTTCTTTGGCATGGCTGTGGCCTATGTAGAAAGCGTTTTAGCGCAGATTTTTAAGGAGCGCAAGGATGATGAATATGTGGGCGGCTTGCCCTTCTACGGTCGTCGCCTTTTAGGCAACAAGGTGTGGATTGGCTGCTTCCTCTCCGTGCTCTATATCCTTTATGCGCTGTGCTGCCTGCCGGCACAAGCCTTCAACGTTGTTTCTTCCGTTGGCGTGATGACTACAATCGTAACCGGCAGCAAGCTTGCTGCTGGCTCTAGCTTCTACTACATTGTTGGTGCCATCGTTATCGTGATTAGTGCTATCATTACCTTCGGCGGCATTCGCAAGCTCACTAAAATTACCGATAAAATGGTGCCCGTAATGGCAGTTGTTTATTTGGTAATCGTTTTAGTGCTGGCGCTGCTAAATTTGGACCGTCTGCCCTACTTCTTTAGCGCTGTCTTTGGTGGTGCCTTCACCCAAGAAGCCTTCTTTGGCGGCACCTTCGGCACCATTCTTTCCCAAGGCGTAAAACGCGGCCTGATGAGTAACGAGGCTGGTCAAGGTACCATCACCATGCCGGCGGCTGCGGCCGATGCCGACCATCCCTGCGAGCAGGGCGATATTTCCGCAATCGGCGTATTTTTAGATACCATTGTTATTTGTACCTTAACCGGCTTTGTAGTTGTTATGGCGCATTGCTGGACCGGCGCCGATGGTGCTGCCTGGGGCAAGCTGGATAAGCTGCCCAAGTTCATCGCTTCTGTAGCCGAGCTCACCGGAGGCCAAGGCTTCCACCAATTCGTTACCTTCCTCGTTACCTTCTGCTTCTGCCTCTTTGCCTATACCTGCCTTTTGGGCATGATTTCCTTCTCCGAAATCGCTGCCAACCGCATCAGCCGTAGCGCTTCCTTTATCAATATGATTCGCGTAATTGGCTTGTTCGTAGCAGCCTTTGGCATTTTGTGCAATATTGCAGGCTATGAGCTGGGCAACCTGTGGGCCTTCTCCGATTTGGGCAATATTATGATTGTGTACTTCAACATTCCGATTTTATACTGTGGTGCAAAGCTGGTGTTCAAGGCACACGACCATTATGCTAAAAATGATGGCACTCCCTTCACAGGTGAGGTTGTGGGCATACCCTTGGAATACTGGGATAACAAGGCAAAAAAATAACACAATTTTATGTTATAATATTCTATGGATTAACCAGAAAAGAGGTGCTTTATGGCTGAAGAAAGAATTACTGATGGTTACAGGGATAGCGCTGATGTGGAATGGGAAGCGGAAAAAATTTGTCGCTGGGCAGCAGCTCGCGCAGGCGTGATTGTGGTTGCTCCCTTGATTGGCACCATGACCTTGATGGCTAATGAGGTATATATGATTACTCGCTTAGCAGAGCTGCGAGGCATCAAGCTCAGCGAAAGCGCTGTTTTGGGACTTTTGGGCTCCTTGGGTGCCACCTTTGTGGGGCAAACCCTGGTGACGCTCATTCCCTTTGCTCCGGTGCAGATTCCCGTGGGCATTTCTGTGACCTACGCTGTGGGCAAGGTTGCTAACGCTTGGCTGAAGGCTGGTCGCCCCGAGGACATTGCCGCCTTTAAGGAGGTTTATGACGAGGCCAAGGCCGAGGGTATGAAAAAGTTTAAGGAGTTTAGCAAGCTCGACTGCAAGGACGAGCCCTTGGGCGACGAAAGCAAGCGCTTTAACATCGATTCGCAAGAGGTTTTTGATTCCGTCACTCGCAAGGCAGACGAGGCTGAATACAAGCTTAGCGACGCCGTGCGCAAGGTGGGCGACAAGCTAAAATAATCCATGTAAAAAACTAACAGCTAGCTGTAGTATGAAGATACCGCAGCTAGCTGTTTTTTCTTTATACAAGAGAAAATATCGTCTGTCATATGAGTACAAATATGCTGAAAATTAATTAGTCCCGTGAATATACCAAAAAGAATGTTCGGATAATGTTTTTGCAACGCTAAAACCTTTGCTTTTAGCGCTTTTATGTAGTACAATAATATATTGAACTACTATACCCAAATTGAAAACTAAACCTGTGCAATAAAGGAGGATATTCTGTGATTCGTAAAACATCCGCCATGGTAGAGGCCGGCATTTTAGCAGCCATTGCCATCGTCATGGCTTTAATAAGCATGTATGTGCCCGTGCTAGGCGCCTTTGTGAACTTCGTGTGGCCCCTGCCCATTGTGATTTGTGGCTGCCGTCATGGCCTTAAGTGGAGCATTATGACGCTTTTGGTAGCTACCATCATCATTGCCATGATTATGAGCCCCGTCAATGCCTTCTTTTTGGCAGCCATCTTTGGCCTGTTAGGCTTGATTTTGGGCGAGTGCATGCGCCGTCACCTGCCTCCGATGAAGCTTATGGCCTTTGGTACCGTTGGCGGCATTATCGCTTTAGCGCTGAATATTATCCTAAGCTTTGTGGTGCTGGGCATTGATCCCATCAACATGATGTTTACCTCCTTTGATGAAAGCTTGGTGCAGCTAGCGGAATACTATCGTGAGCATGGCATGAGCGAGGCCGATATCAAGAGCAGCATTGATGGCTATAAGGAAATGTTCCGCATGATGAAAATTATTATGCCCGGTGCTTTCTTAATCTGTGCGCCTATTATGGCCTTTGTGAACTATATTGCTGCGAAAAAGATTTTGACTAAGCTGGGCGATTCCTTCGAAAGCTTCCCTGATTTTATTATGCTGAAGGTGCCCCAATGGGTGCTGTGGCCCTATTTCCTGTCGCTTTTGGCAGTTACCTATTTTTATCAGACCGACCAAAGCAGCTGGATGTATGCCGCTGCCGTGAATGTGCAGACGGTGTGCAGCTTTAGCTTGGTGTTCCAAGGCATCGTGCTCATTTATTGGTATGTAGAAACGAAGAAAAAGCCGCGTTGGTGGGCGAATATCGGCACGGCGTTGCTGTTTATGATTCCCATTTTCTCACAGATTATTGTGTATGTGGGGGCTTTCGATATGGTATTCGACTTTCGTAAAATCAGGAATCGCCGGTGAAAATCGCCTATAAGGCGTCATCTACTTCGTCATCTTTCCTAGACGTACCTCTAGTACGCCGTCGTCAAGATTCCTCGTATCTAACACCTTCTAGACGATTTTTAAGTTAAGATGAAAGTGATAGTTACTTGTCATCTGTTTATAAGTGAGGTGAAGCTGTATGTTTAACAGATTTAGCCGTAATATGAATTCTCGTGTGGACACGAATATATACCTTTTGGTGATAATTGCCCTGTCCGTGCTGGTGTGCTACCTGCAGCCCAAGCTGATTATCCCTGCGCTCATCGTGGTGGGTGTAACCTATTACTTTGCGCGGCGCAATTTCATTAATAAGGAAATTTTCTTCAGCAGCTATTTGGATAATATTATTCGCAATATCGAGCGTACCAACCATTTTGCCGTGCGCAAGCTGGATATTGGCATGGCAGTGTTTTCTAAGGATGGCAAGCTGCAATGGAAAAACGAGCTTTTTCAACAATGGGTTGGCAAACGCAACCTTGAGGGCAAGCGCCCCGAGGAGGTTTTACCCCTGCAGCCCAACGCCTTTGAGATGCTGAGCGTGCGCGATGGGGAGCAGGTTATTCAAATGGAGGGCCGCTACTATCGCATGAAATATGCTAGCGTGCAAACCCAGGAGCATGTAGCCAAAAAGGATAGCCTTAACACTAATAGCGGCTTAATGATTTATCTAACCGATATTACTGATTTTGAGCTGCTAAGGCAAAAATATACTAACGAAAAGCTGTGCCTTGCTTATGTGCGCTTTGATAACTATGAAGAGGTTACCAGGGGCATTAGCGAAACCAGCATCGCCAACTTAAACGGCGAGATTAATGAGCTTTTGACCAAGTGGGCCAGCTCCAACCAGGGCTTTATCTGCCGTATGAATAAGGAAAGCTGCTTGGTGGGCTTTACACAGGCGACAGTGCTGGATATGATGGAGGACAAATTCACCATCCTTGATAGAGTGCGCGAGATTCGTGCAGGCAATAAATTTGCTCCTACCTTTAGCATCGGCGTGGCCTGTGATGGGGTAACGCTGGAGGAGCTCATTCAAAATGCTAATAAGAGCCTGTACATGGCCTTGGGGCGCGGTGGCGACCAGGCCGTAGTCTTAAAGGATAAGAATACGCAGTTCTTTGGCGGCACCTCCACTGTGGTTGCCAAGAGCACCCGTGTGCGGGCGCGCATTGTGGCGCAGACCATTCACGAGCAAATGCAGCAGGCGGATAGAATTTTTGTTATGGGCCACCATAACGAGGATTACGACGCCATTGGTGCTACCGTGGGCATGGCGAAGCTGGGCCTTTCCTTGAATAAGGAAACCTATATTGTGGCAAGCCCCAGCAACGAATATTATAATCGTATTGGCGAGGTGCTGGAGCACGAAAATATCATCCTTTCGGATAACGAAACCAAGTATTTTGATATTGTAGTGCCCGAGGATGAAGCGCTGCGCCTAGTAACGCCCAAGAGCCTGCTGGTGATTGTGGACCATCACAGAGCGTCCCTCTCCGCCTCCAAGGCGCTTTTGGAAACAGTTAAGACGCGCATTATCGTGGACCACCATCGTCGCGCTGAGGATATCATTAGTAACACCGTACTGCTGTATCTGGAGCCCTCCAGCTCATCCACGAGTGAGCTGGTAACGGAGCTTATTTGTTACTTTGATGATGGCCTGGAAATCACACCGGCCGAAGCAACGGCTTTATATGCCGGCATGGTGCTGGATACGAAAAACTTTGCCGTGCAGACGGGCGAGCGTACCTTTGAAGCAGCTGCACTTTTGCGTCGCAGTGGCGCTGACCCCAATTTAGTGCGCTTGCTCTTTAAGGATGATATGGGAACGGTGCAGGCTAGGGCCAAGCTTATTGCCGAGGCCAAAACGCCGATTCCGGGACTGGCAATTTCTATTATGCGCAACGCAGTGCGCGAAACTAGGTCTTCCGTGCTTGCTGCACAAACAGCCGATTCACTGATTACCGTGGATGGCATTGCTGTGGGTGTGGCTATAGTTGAATATAAAGACGGTTATCTTGGCATTAGTGCCCGCAGTGACGGAAGCGTCAACGTGCAGGTGATTATGGAAGAGCTGGGCGGCGGCGGTCACCAAACAGTGGCCGGTGTACAGATTGCCAACAAGCGTGCCAAGGATGTAGAGCCGCAAATTATTGCATTAGCAAAAAAACAATTAGAGGAGCGAGAAAATAATGAAAGTAATTCTGTTGCAAGATGTTAAAAGCTTAGGTAAAAAAGGTGATGTTGTAGAAACTGCTGAGGGCTATGGTCGTAACTACCTGCTGCCCCGCAAGCTGGCTAAGGAAGCAACTGCTGCTAACTTAAACCAAGCTAAGGCTGATAAGGCTACTGCTGCGCACCGCGCTGCCCAAGCCAAGGATGAGGCTGTGGTTTTGGGTGCACAAATCGAAAAAATCACTGTTAACATGAAGGTGCGCGTGGGCGAGAACGGCAAAATGTTCGGCTCCGTTGCCAGCAAGGATGTTGCTGAAGCCTTGATTAAGCAAACCGGCCTGAATATTGACCGCCGCAAAATCGAATTGAAAACTGCTGTGAAGGGCTTGGGCGAATACACCGCTGTGGCTAAGCTGCACACCGATGTAACTGCTACCTTTAAGGTAATGGTTGAGGCTGAATAAGGTTTTTCTAAGCATAGCTGCTGTATATATGGCAGCTGTGTTTTTTTATTTTACAGCCTTGCTTTTTCAAAAAATAACAGATAATTTACACTATCTTTAGAAAAAGTAGCACAGCATTTTGAGAAATATGGTACAATATATATAACACAAGAACGGAGGTGCTATCATGACAACCGTTGAGTATAAGTATAAATATGGACATGGCTACCAAACCTTTAAGCTGGAGCAGGAGCATGTGCTGGACGAGGTAAAAATTGCCGAATTCCCGCCGCTGACCGATTTAAAGGCTGCCGTGTTGGATGCTATTTATCACCCCATTGCTAGCGAGCCCATCGATAAGCTGGTGCGCCCTGGCATGAAGATTGCCTTTATTTGCAACGACTCCACTCGTGTAGCCAACACTCACGATTTTATGCCTATTTTGGTGGATGAAATGAACAAGCTGGGCGTAAAGGACGAGGATATGAAGATTGTGTTCGCGCTGGGCACTCATCGTGCTATGAGTCACGAGGAAATGGTGGAGCAGGTGAGCGAGGGCATGGCTGCACGCTTAAAAATGTATAATAGCGATTGCAATAAGCATGAGGACTTCAACTATTTTGGCACCACCTCCTTTGGTACGCCTGTGCTTATCAATAAATTGATTTGTGATGTGGATTTAGTTATCATGACGGGCACCGTTGTGTACCATTTCTTTAGTGGCTTTGGCGGTGGCCGCAAGGCTGTGCTGCCCGGCGTGGCTGCGATGGAAACCGTGCGCCGTAACCATAGCCTGATGATGAGCCCCGATTCCCAATTGGGGAAGCTGCACGGCAACCCCGTTTATGATGACCAAATGGAGGGCGTGGCTCTCTTTGCGCAAAAGCATAAATTATTCAACTTTAACGCTATTTTAGATGCGCAAAAGCGCTTCTTAAAGATATTTGCCGGCGATTGGAACAAGTCCCATCTGGAGGCCTGCCAGTTTGTGGAGCAGGTTTATGGTGCGCCCATTAGCCAGCCTGCCGATATTGTTATTGCCAGCTGTGGCGGCTATCCTAAGGATATCAATATTTACCAGCTGCAAAAGACCATGGATAATGCTTGGTGCGCTGTGCGCGAGGGCGGTGTGGTTATTATTTTGGGCGAATGCGAGGAGGGCAGCGGCAGTGCTGCCTTGGAAAAGGCTTTGCAGGAAAATCCTTCTCCCGATGCTATTAAAGAGGCGCTCGCTAAAAAGTTTGTTATTGGCGCGCACAAGGCCTTTGCCATTACGCGTCTCATGAAAAAGGCTAAATTCATTTTGGTATCCGCGCTGGATAAAAAGCTGGCCAAGGATTTGCTCTTTGAAGCAGTGGATAGTGTGGATGAAGCCATTGCGCTGGCCGAGCAATATATAGGCCCCAATTACAAAATCCTATTGATGCCGCAGGGCAGCTTAACTGTGCCGGTTGTAAAAAAGTAATTAATTTCTAAGGAAATTTTCTCCCCACTGCTTGCCTTTTACAGGGAATTCGTATATAATTATAACGTTCTGTGGAAAGTTGTAGATTAAAGGGGAGAGCTTTTTGAATTTGGATATTGATTATAAGGCTATTGGCCTGAGAATAAAAACTGCACGTACTCGTAAAGGATTAACTCAGGGTAACATAGCCCAATTAACCGGTCTGTCCACGCCGCATATTAGTAATATCGAGACCGGCAATACCAAGCTGGGCCTGCCCACCATCATTCATTTGGCTAATGTTTTGGATGTATCTGTGGACGAGCTGCTGTGTGATAATATTCATCGCAGCGAGCAGATTTATTGCCGCGAATTGTCCGAATTACTGCAGGATTGCTCCGTGGATGAGCTGCATATTATTTCCGAGCTGGCCAAGGTGATTAAAAAGGCCGGCATCAACAGTGCCAAAAAGGCTAGAAAGCGCCGCACTAAGGCAGAAATGGCAGCCGCTAGAGCAGCGGAGGCCGCTAAAGAAATTAGCGAGGCTTAAGCTAGTAGTGCTGACAGCAATCTAGAAAAATATTATATTGCTACTGTAGCTCAGCTGGTAGAGCAACTGATTCGTAATCAGTAGGTCGCAGGTTCGAATCCCGTCAGTAGCTCCAATTACCAAATACCGCATGGTTAGTTGTTTTTCGCTAAGCATGCGGTTTTTTATTTTGGCTATTTAATGGGGTAAAAAAGTAAATAACACTAATACGTAACACTAATAATGTGCTATAATAAGCACAAATATAAGGAAGTGTTAATGGTGCGTAAGCTTTTAATTACAGGCTTCGATCCCTTTGCTCACTATCAGTGTAACCCGTCCTGGGAGGTTGTACGTGCTTTGCCGGAGCAAATTGGTGATTTTGAGCTGAGTAAATTGTTGTTGCCCAATATTTTTGGTTTAGCAGGACGCATGCTGCTGGAAAAGGCACAGGAACTAGAGCCGGATATTATGCTGCTCACGGGCATGGATAGTGGCAGCATCCATGTGCATGTGGATACGGTAGCTGTGAATGTTCGCGATGCGTTGGTCGAGGATAATTTGGGGCGCAAGCCTTGGAATGAGCCCGTTATTAAGGATGGCCCCGCTGCTTACATAGCAACCATACCCGCGCACGAAATTGTAAGCGAGCTGCACAAGGAGCATTGCCATGTACATTTAGGCTATACTACCGGCGGCTATGTTTGCAACGATATCTTTTATTTGGCATGTCATCATTATGCTGGCACAAGCACTAGGGTTGGCTTTGTCCATGTGCCGCTTTTGCCCGAGATGGTGTGGGATGAGAAGCTAGCGCTGCCACTGGAGCAGTCTTTGGCGGCAGTGCAAAAAATTATAGAAACACTGTCGGCCTTGACGAGGAAAGAATAAATTATCAAGCCACTGTAAACTCCACGTAAAGTATGATATAATTTAGTATCATCTTTTTAGTGGAGTTTTTTATGCGCAGAAAGGTTCTCTTTGGCATTGATTATACGGATAGTGAATTTATTAAGCTGGTGCTGTATTTGTTTGTAGGTGGCACGGCGGCTCTATTTGAGTGGGGACTGTTTTACGTCTTTATTCACTATCTTTTAAACGGCTTGGGCTGGGGCGTAACCACGCTCACCATGACGGCTACAGCGATGGCCTTTTGCTTAGCCACGCTGTTCCATTATTTCCTAGGCAATATTTTAGTCTTTGATAGTGGCAGTCGTTATGAGCGGGGCAAGGAGCTAAGCCTGGTCTTTTTAGTAAGCATCATGGGCCTTGGCTTTAATTTGCTCTTGATGTATCTTTTTGTAACGCTTTTAGGCTGGGAGCCTATGCTGAGCAAGGTGCTGACCAGCTGCATTGTGGTCGTGTGGAACTATCTATCGCGCAAAAAATGGATTTTTAGGAGCTAAAAATGGCTATTACTTACGCTGAAGTAGATAAATTTAAAAAGATTGTTATCATTTATAATCGCAACAGTGGCAAGCAGCTTTTCGCCAGCATGATTATGAAAATCAACGAGATTTATAAACGCTTGAAGGCTGAGCTGGGCTCTAAAACCGTGGAGCTGCAGGAAATTAAGCGTTTTGATGATATTCCTGCTATTGCCGAAGCATTGGAGGCCGAGCAGGTGGATTGGGTTATCATTGCCGGTGGTGATGGCACTATTCGCGCTATGATTGAGCAGCTGGCCAATCGCAAATATTTGCCCTATATCAGCGTTTTCCCCGCTGGCACGGTAAACCTTGTCGCCAAGGAGCTGCTGATGAGTGGTGACCCGTATAAATGGGTGCGCCGCGTGCTCAAGGGTGTGGAGGTGCCTGTGTATTTGGGGCGTGCCAATGGGTATGTTTTCCTCACTGTAACGGGCATTGGCTTTGATTCCCTTGTTGTGGATAGTGTCACCGAAAAGGAAAAGAAGCTTTTGAATAAGCTGGCCTATGTGCTGCAGGGTACGGAGCTCATGCGAAAGGAAGTGCTCTTTAACAACTGGCGCTACCGCTTTGAGGTGCGCTTTGATGATGAAGCAGAGTGGCACGAGGCTTCCTCCGTCATTGTGGGCAAGAGCCGTTATTATGCGGGCCGTTATAATTTGTTCCGCGATGCGTCGTTGTCCACGCCGTGGCTTTATACAGCCTTGTTTACAGGGGCTAAGCGTGCCGATTTCATTCGTTATGCGGCTTGCATTGCTATGGAAGCGTTGGGCTTAGACAAGGATATTGTGGTACGCAAGGCCAAGCGCCTAGAGATTCGCTGCAATGTGGAGGATTTTGCAGCAGAGCTGGATGGCGATGCTGTAACCACGGCTCCCTTAACCATCGAGCTGGAGGAGGAGCCGATTAAGTTTTTGGCTTAAAAGGATAAGTTTAGGCTTTTTGCTAGATAAGGGTTGGATGTAATTGAGAAAAGTAATAAGCAAGCTGGTAATAGTGCTGTTTTTGCTCATTGCGGGAGCAGTGGAATGGAAGCTGGCCTATGATAATTTTGGCGCGCTCGACCCCCTGCCGGTGGAAGAATTTGGCTTTGAAATTTTTAACCACCTGCTGCGCGATTGTCTCCTGGGCTTGATAGCGTGGACGATGTATTTTCGCCGCAAGCGCCTGCCCGATAGACTGCGCCGCTATTTCCCGGTAGTGGTTATTGGTCTCATGTATGTGGGCGTGGCCTGCTTCATGGTGTACCAGCTGAGCTTGGATAAGGGCGCGCAAACAACACTGGCCATTATTGCCGGCATTAATAATAATATTTTGCTGGTGCTTTTGGCTGCCATGTGCTACTACAAGTGGCCCAATGCCCTGATGAAGGGCATTTATTTTGTGGTGTATGTGTTTACAGCACTAACATTGATTTTTGATGCCTTTTATTTTTGGCAAACCTCCATGCATGTGGAGAGCGTGCTCTTTCAAAACCTTAATATTTACGCCATTAAGGGCGTGCTGGCAACCACGAGCAACGTCCTTTTGGCAGCGCTTGTGGGCGGGGTGGCGCTGGTGCTGCTGCTCTTTAGAGTGCCCAAGCCCACTAAACGCAAGCCCAATTTTGTGTGGTCGCTTTTGTGCGTTGCCATGTTCACGATTGGCCTCAATTTGGCCGATAAGCTGCTTTTGAGCGGCGGCATGTGGTGCGTGGAGGAGATTATTGGCAGCTATATCACGATTGAAAACGAAAAAACGCGCCTTATTTATCGCAATATGCTGTCCGTGCCCATCAATCTTAATTTTATCAGTAAGGCCTTGTTTGATACCGATAAAATGGCCAGCGCCAAGCATGTGGAAATGCGCGAGCTCACGGATAAGGATAAAAAGACACTGCACAAATTAGGCATTGATGTGCCCAAGCCAGCTATTAGTAAAATTGCACCGCAGTATGATAGAGTAGTGCTGCTGATTTTGGAATCGATGCATCGGGATTACATTAATTATTATAATGATAATATTCCCGAAAAGGCTACGCCTTACCTTAACCAGCTGACGATTCGCTATCCGCATTTAAATAGGTATTATTCTTCTGCTGTGCCCACGACGCAGGGCTTAAATGCCACCTTCCGCTCACATATCATTATGGATAAGGATTTGCCGGGCAAGGGCACGCCGTCCCTGTTTAGAGTGGCGCAGGCGAGTGGCTATAAGGGCATCTTTATGAACGCTTCCAGCCAGTATTATGCTAACGAGCTGCGCGAATACCCCGACCAGTTTGGCATGCAGGAATATATTGCCAAGGAGCAGCTGGAAAAATTTGGCTATACGGGCGCTAGCGGCTGGGGCTATCATAACGATGTGATGTATGAGCATACGCTGCGTATTTTAGAGGAAAATCGCGGTAAAAAGCTGCTTTTAGTAACGAAAACACTGGATATGCACCAGCCCTATCCTTATACAGGCTATCGCTGGGAGGAAATGCCCGAGGGCGTGCGCGATAACCCCAATGTGACCGTGCGCGGTGTGTATTGGGTTGATAAGACCATAGAGCACTTTTTTAAGGAAGCGGAAAAACGCGGGCTGATGGATGAACGGACATTATTTGTCATTACCAGTGACCATAATCCCCACAGCGGTGGTGAATATACCAAGCTGGTGGAGAAGGCCAACGATAAGCTGAGCATTGCGCCGATACCGCTCATTTTTGTGAGCAAGAATTTAGTGCCGCTGGATGCTTTGCGCAATAATGAATATGCTTCGCAAATTGATTTGGCACCCACGCTGCTTTATTTAATGGGCTTGGATGTGCCGGAAAAATTTATGGGGCGCAATCTCTTGCAGCCTGCTAGAAGATCCTTTGCCTTGGGCTATTTTGGCGGTAAGGCCTTTTATTGGTCGAGCAAGCAGCATTTTGTGGATCAAATGGATAACCCCACGCCCAATGACGATGAGGATGCACTGAGCAACTATATCATCCATAATTATGGACTTTGGCACCAAAAGGAGTAAAGTTGGCCGCTGCTTTGCTGAATTTTAAGTGAAAATGTAAAAGTATAATGTATACAACGCCGCAGAAGCTACAAATTCTGCGGCGTTTGTTTTATAATAAAGTATCATACAATTTTTAAACTAAATGGAGGGGTATGTATGTTTTTAATTATTGGTGCGCTCATCGTTGTGGGCGTAATCTATTTGCTGCTGAAACGCCACGAATCTCGTATGGTGCTGATTGCAGCAGGTATTTTGATGTGCATTATTGCTGGTAAGCCCATGGCTGCGCTGGATGCTTTTGCTAAGAGCATGACTAACGCCGGCCTGATTACTTCTGTTTGCTCCTGCATGGGCTTTGCTTGGTGCATGAAGTACACTGGCTGCGATAAGCACCTTGTTGTGGCTATTGGTAAGGTTTTGAAGAAGATGGGCTTTTTGCTCATCCCCGGTGCTACCCTGGCAACCTTCGTTGTTAATATCGCTATCCCCAGTGCTGCAGGCTGCAGTGCTGCTGTAGGCGTTATTTTCATTCCTATTCTGATGGCTGCTGGCGTACATCCGGCAATGGCTGCTGCTGCTGTTAAGTCCGGTACCTATGGCAGCATGCTGAACCCTGGCCTGGTACACAACGGCGTTATCGCAAAATTGGCAGGCACCCAAATCACCGATGTTATCGGTAACCACATGATGGCTACTGTTGCTGGTGTTATTGTAGCTGCTGTTGTGCTGACAGTTATTGCTATCGTGCTGAAGGAGAACAAGGGCTATGTGCCTGAGGGTAGTGTTGTTGATGACGACAGCTTCTCTGTTAATGCTATTTATGCAATCATGCCTTTGGTTCCCGTTATTATTCTGTTGCTGGGCAGCACTAAGGTTGTGCCCGCGCTGAAGATGGGTGTGCCCCAGGCTATGATTATTGGTGCTATTTTGGCTTTGGCTGCAACTCGCAAGAGTCCTGTTGAGCTGACCAAGAGCTTCTTCAATGGTATGGGCGATGCTTATGCCAATATCATTGGTATTATCATTTCTGTTGGCGTTTTCGTAGCTGGCTTAAAGGCATTGGGCCTGATCAAGGCATTGATTGCTTGGATGCTGAACTCTACTGGTATCGTTAAGATTGCTGCAACCTTTGGTCCCTTCCTGCTGGCTTTGATTTCCGGCTCTGGTGACGCAGCAACTGTTGCCTTCAATGAGGCTGTAACTCCGCATGCTGCTGAGTTTGGTATTTCTACTATGAACATGGGCTCTATCGCTGCTTTGGGCGGTACCTTGGGTCGTACTATTTCTCCGATTGCTGGTGCTACTATTATTTGCGCAGGTATTGCTGGTGTTGACCCGATGGAGGTTTGCAAACGCAATGCGCTGGGTATTGTGTGCGCGCTGCTGGTAGGCATGGTTCTGCTGCTGTTCTAAGACGAACTGTAGGCGGCCATCTACTTCGTCATGGCTCCTAGGAGTATTAAAGATACGCCGTCGTCGCCATTCCTCGTATCTGACCACCTCTAGCTCGTCTTAAGTTAGAGGTATTTAGCCACCGTTAGCTTTTTGCTGGCGG